>CAZLWI010000010.1:0-18396 GCA_964563525.1 uncultured Lachnospiraceae bacterium
ATTTCAAAACCATTGCAAACAAGGTCATATTGATATGCTAATATATCTAATGGATCTTTAGTTATTAATGTTTCCATTCCACCTTGTGGCATTGAAAATGGATTATGTGAGAAATCAATTTTACCATCATCATTTATCTCATACATTGGAAAATCAGTTATAAAGCAAAATCTAAATACATCTCTTTCCAATAAATCAAATATATGTCCTAATCTTATTCTTAGTTCACCAGCTAACTTATATGCTAAATTTTTATCTTCATCAGCTATAATAAATAAAGAAGAGTTCTTAGATAAATTTGTATATTCCCTTAATTTATTTAATATATCATCATTTAATAATTTAGATATACCACCTGTAATCTCTCCACTTTCTTCAATCTTAGCCCATGCAAGTCCTTTTGCACCAATATTTTTCATTTCTTCTGTTAAATCATCATATATTCTTCTTGATTCAGTTTTATTTACAACTTGCATAATACAAGTTTTATCCTTAAATATTTGTATATCTGTATATTTAAATACTTCAGAAACATTATGTAAAATAATTGGATTTCTTAAATCAGGTTTATCAATACCATATTTTTCAATTGCTTCTCTATATGGAATTTGAATAAATGGTGGTTTATCTACCATTTTACCCTCTTTAACAGTTCTAATATATGTGTTATATATTGATTTCTCTAGAACATCTAATACATCTTTTTGTTCTGCATATGACATTTCAAAATCTAATTGATAAAATTCACAAGGTAATCTATCAGCTCTTGGATCCTCATCTCTAAAACATGGTGCAATTTGAAAATATTTATCAAATCCCGAAACCATTAATAGTTGCTTTAATTGTTGAGGTGATTGAGGTAGTGCATAAAATTCACCTTTATGAATACGACTTGGAACAAGATAATCTCTCGCACCTTCTGGAGAAGAATTAGTAAATATTGGTGTTTGAATTTCAACAAATCCTAAATTATTCATCTCTTCTCTCATAACTCTTAAGATTTCTGCTCTGTGTAGAATATTATCATGGATTCTTTTATTTCTTAAATCTAAATATCTATATTCTAATCTTAAATCTTCTTTATTTTTTTCATTTTCTTCATTTATTTCAAAAGGTAAATTAGGAAGACATTTACCAAGAATATTCAATTCTTGAACATCTATTTCTATATCACCTGTAGAAATATTAGAATTCTTATTTGATCTTTCAACAACTATACCTTTAGCTTGAATAGAAGATTCTTCTGTTAATCTTTCAGCAAGTTCTTCTCTTACAACAACTTGAGTAATACCAAATTGATCTCTTAAATCAATAAAAATCATACTACCGAAATTTCTTATCTTCTGTATATGTCCAGCAAGAATAACTTCTTCACCTACATTTGATAAATTCAATTCACCACAATTCTTTGTTCTATACATATTCACTTCCTATATTTATTTTAGTTTTTTATTTTAATTTATTATTCTATCTATATAATACAAATCTAAATCCTGTATTAGCATATGTTCCTAAAGGATTTCCTGAAACTGATGTATTAGGATTTGTTTTATTTGATACATTACCACTTCTAACAATTTTGTAATCAGGAATAGTATCTCTATCCTCTCCTTGTTGTGCAACTTGACGTTTTTCATCATCACTTAAACGATAATTTTCACTTGTCCATTCTCTTACATTGCCTGATAAATCATATATATTGTTAAGTTTATCTGATTGTGTTTCTCCTGATTTTCTTAATACATTTGTATAATTACCATATGAAGTACTTGTTTTATATCCTGAATAACTTTTTGAAATCCATTCTAAAACTGTATCCCAAGCTCCAGATGAAATTATTGCTGTTTTAACATCTTCATATTTATACTCAATTGCTACATTCTTAGATAATTCTTCTGCTAATTTATATGTAATTCTACTAACAGGTGTATAATTTGGTTGTGATATTGCTACATCTTTATTATTTATTTTTGTAACACTAGCTTCATATCTAGCAATATAGAATCCTTGATTCTCAGCTACAGAAGTGATAAATTCAGAATATTCTTGTGAATCTTCATAGTATTTAGGATCTGTATCTGATCTATTTTTATGAAGTTGACCTCCTGAAACAGGTATCCAAGTATATTCATTATCATATTGATCTTTTATTACTAGTCCTGTACTAACTTCTGTTCCTGCTATCTTAGTAAATCCTTTTGGAATATATGGATCATTTGCTGTTATAGCTCTAATATTACTAATATTAATTGTTGCATTACCAAAAACACCATTTTTCCCATAACTTTGTACTTCATATTTACCATTTTTATTAGCTTCAAAAATATCTTCATATTCTGTTCTATTTTCTTCCTGTATTGTAATTTCATCACTTCCAGGAATTATTATTCTACTTAAACCCGCACTATCAACAGTTGATATTTTAACCTTAATATATACTTTCTCTTGATTTGCCTCTTCTGTATTTAAAGTAAGTTCTACTTTAGGAATAGCATTACTTGCTTGAATTTTTGCATTATCTTTATCTTTATTTTTTGCATTTAAATATCCTACTAATAATATTGATAATATAACTATTAAAAAAAATGTTGCTACACCAATAGTAATTACTACAGGCCAATTTGTTTTTGATTTTCTTTTGTAATACATTAATTTCTCCTTTGTATATTTAGTATTTAGCAAAATATTCTAATGCTAATTTATTCATAATATTTAAAGATTTTTCTCTATCTATACTATCCATTGCTTCACTACCAATAATATCTGCAACGGTTAAAATACAAGCTGCTTTTTTATTTTTCAATTTAGCTGTTTCAAAAAGAGCAAATGCTTCCATTTCACTAGCTTGAATGTTTAATTCTTTAGGAAATCTACTACTAAAAGCATAAATATCTGGAGTATATCCTTCAAAACATTCTGCACAAGCTACATTTGCTAATTTTAATTCTATATTCAAATCAGCTGCTACTTCTTGAATATTACTTATCATCTCTTTATTTGGATATGATATATGATTTTCTATTCCAGTTAGATTTTTCGCAAAATTCCCTTCTGTATATGATGAATTAACAATAAGGATATCATTTAATTTTAAATTTTCACCATATGCTCCACATGAACCTATTCTTAAAATTTCTTCTACATCATAAAATGTGAATAACTCATATGAATAAATACCCATAGAAGGCATTCCCA
Source organism: uncultured Lachnospiraceae bacterium (assembly GCA_964563525.1). GTDB lineage: Bacteria > Bacillota > Clostridia > TANB77 > CAG-508 > CAZCCM01. Next base: position 3,196 of record CAZLWI010000010.1, read on the forward strand.
TTCCTGATCCCATAACAGTGATCTCTACTCCTTTATATTTACCTGTATATGCTAACATATTTCTTATTGAATTAACTTGTTTAACATCTTCAAGCATATTTTCAGCAATATACTTCGCTCTTAATGGATCTCCTGGCATCAAAACTTTTTTTGCAATTTCACCAATTTTTGCTTCATTATGTATTATTTTCATCTCTCAAAACCATAATTGAAATATACTAATTCTGTATTATTTCCCTTTCTTATTCCTAATGTAACTCTAATAGTTTTACCTAAACTATCATTAATCTCTTGCATAAGTATAGAATCAATATTATTTGCTATCATTATTCGTTTTTCTACTACATCTAACTTCTTTTCTTCTAAGAATATTGCTCCTGTTGGATTTTCAGCATTTGTCCTATAATATTTTATTATAAAAATCTTATCTGAATCAGCTAAACTTTTTATTTCTATATAATCTGAATTTGTTGTTGAATCTCGAATAATATTATATGTACTTCCTTTTTTAAAAAATGTTCTCATATATTCATCAAATCTTGATTGTGCATATTCTACATCTGTATCTTTACTCATTGAATCCATATTTTTAGTAATATATATACTTATTGAACCAATAACACTAACTATAACAAAGAATGAAAGTACATAAAAAACTATACTAATCATTGTTACACCTTTTTTATTCATACAAACACCTCTATCTTAAGATAAATATATCTTTAAATACTTAAAAAAGCAATTTAAAGCATATTTGCAATATCTATATATTGATCTAAATCTATCCCTTCTGCTCTAATATTTAAAGGAATATCTAGTTTATTAAATATTTTTTCTATATTTACTACATTAATCTTATTAATATAGTCTTTTGTATCTTTACTACTTGCTTTATAATTCTTAATATTATTTAAATAAGTTTTTCTTCTTTGCATAAAACCTATTCTTACTAATTCAAATAGTAAATCTTCATTATTTGCTTTTTTAGGATAATCTCTTTTAATAAGTGATATAACTTGAGAATCAACATTAGGTGATGGTTTAAAGTTGTTTCTTGAAACATTCATTAATTTTTTAACTTCTGTATAATATGAAATATAATAAGTAATACTTCCAGATTCTCTAATACCAGTTTTAGAAGAAAATCTTTCTGCTAACTCTTTTTGTAACATAATATATATTTCTTCTATTTCCTTACTTTGAATTAGTTTTATAAGAATTGGAGTTGAAATATAATATGGTAAATTTGCTACTACCTTAACTTTCAAATTCTTACTATTAGACTTTTCTTTTATTTCTTTAATTAATTTATCAATATCAATTTTCAAAGCATCATCATTAATTAATGTGAAATTCGAATAATCTATTAATTCTCTGTTTAGAACTTCTATAAATCTTTTATCTATTTCAATTGCTAAAACATGGTTTGCATGTTTTACAAGTTCTCTAGTTAATGAACCAATACCTGGTCCAATTTCTATAACTAAATCATCTTTACTAATATTTGATACTTCTAAAATTCGATCAATAATATTAATATTTATTAAAAAGTTTTGTCCTAAACTCTTCTTTAAAAATATTTTTTGTTCGTCTAATACTGTTTTAGTATATTTTTCTAAACTAATTTTTTCTTCCATAATTAAATTAACTTTTTTATTTAAAACTTTTTTTAAAACTTTTATTTCTTAGATTCTATTAAAAGCTTTTGTTCTACCTGAACTAATATTATTTCTTCATTATTCATTTTATGATTTGAATAAAAGATTGTTCTTTTTTTATCTTTAGTTTGTTTTATTTTAATTAAAGGCTCTAATTCATATGTTATAAGATCATTTCTCTTTTCTTCATCTGCAAATCTATCATTACTATTGTCAATAGTATAAAACAATGATTCATTTTCATAAACAAGTCCTTGTTTTATTTCATCACCTTCTTTTGTATATGTAATAAATTTTAGATCAAATCTTTTAGGATCTTTTCTATCAACTGCATCTACAAAAGTAAAGAATTTATCTTTGTTTTTAATATCTTTTAAAGTAAATACAACTATATCTTTATCTTTTGCTTTATTCATACTTAAAACATTATTTCTACAACATTCTGCTAGTTCATTATCTTGACCTAATTTGTCATCGTATTTTAAAAAATATGTACCAATATGAATTTTGTTATAACCATTTAATTTATTATATGCAATAACTTTATAACCTAAGCCATAATATTGTTTAGTTCCACCATCTTTCCCTTGAAATACTAAAATTGCTGCAATTGGTTTCTTTCCATCAGTTGCTCTAATTCTATCTATTATAAATGTTATTATTGCAACAAAAATTACAATAACTATTATTCCGAATGTAATTCTAAAAAAACTTTTCATACATCCTCCCTTTTAATAAAATATATCACTTTTATTGTATTTTTTCAATAAAAATTAATTATTCAATGATAATAACATATTAATTATATATAAAGAAAATTTATCTTCTTTCTTGATATAGTTCTTGAATTTCTATTTTTTATAATATATTATAAATATATGTATTATGTACTAAGGAGAAGCTTATGACAAATAAAGATGATGAAACTTTAGAAATTGATAAAAATATGCACAAAGAAAAAAACGATCAAAAGAATAACTTAAAAAATACAACAATAAAGATTGAAGATATTAAAAAAGAAATACAAGAATCTCCATCTATTATTGAAGTCGGAGAAAAAAAGGAAATCGTATCTTTAAGAGAAAAAACTAAAGTATTTTTTAATGATTTAAGGATTCGTTTTAAAAATCTATTCTCTTCTGAGAAGAAAATTAAGTATTTGCCAGAATATTATGATCTTCCATATAAATATAATAAAAATACTGTTAAAATATTAGCTCAAACTCCACATAAACTTTTTGTTTATTGGGATTTTGATGATAAAATGAAAGAAGAAATTACAAATAAATATGGTGAGCATTTCTGGGAAAAAACATATCCTGTTTTAATTGTTAAAAATGTTTCAAGAAACTATTCTTTTGAACTTCAAATAGATGATTTTGCTAATTCTTGGTATATTGACATTCCAGATAATTCTAGTGTTTATTCTGTTGAAATAGGCAGAAAATTAAAAGAAAACTTTGAATATAATCCTAAAATAGAATTCGAAATACTTAAAAACAAGTATGTTGATAAAAACTTAAAACTTGATAAAAACACTCTAACTAGAGAATTATTAGAACAAAAATTTATTGATGAAAATAAAGATTTTGATTATAATAGTCCACTAATATCATTTAAAAAAGATGAGTTTTTCCATTTTGGGTCTTCAAATGAAATTATATCTCCAAATGGTCATATATTATTAGACTCGCTACAAAATAAGATTAAATTTATGAATATTGATAGTGGTGATATTTATGAAATGGAATTAAGAAAAAGAGCATTAGTCTCTCAACTATATGATAATTATGATAGTGATATCTATTCTGAAGGCGAAAGATCTCGTTCTTCTTGGCTTACATCTTCAGGTTTAGCTTTTGAAAGGAATGTTTAATGAGTAAAATCAAAGGTTATGTAAATTTTATACTTCATGCCCATCTACCTTTTGTTTATCATCCATATGATAATACATATTTGGAAGAACAGTGGCTTTTTGAAGCTATTTCAGAAACATATATTCCTTTACTAAAATCTTTTCAATCTTTAGTTGATGAAGGAGTAGATTTTAGAATAACAATGTCAATGACACCTCCTTTACTTAATATGTTAGATAATGAAACTTTAAAGAAAAGGTATATTCAATATTTAAAACAACATATTGAACTTAGTGAAAAGGAAATCGAAAGAACTAAAGACAATGAAAAAATAAATAAACTATCTCACTACTACTACAATAGATATAAAGAAGATCTAAGATATTATTTAGAAGATGCTAATAGTGGAGATATTATTTCTAAATTTAAATATTTCCAAGATATTGGTAAATTAGAAATAATCACTTGTGGTGCTACACATGGTTATTTTCCAATACTATATATAAATGAAAAAACAGTGGATGCACAAATAGCAGTCGGAGTTCAAACATATGAACACTTCTTTGGTAAAAAACCTAAAGGCATCTGGCTTCCGGAATGTGGTTATGTTCCTGAAGTAGATAAATTACTTAAAAAACATGGTATAACATATACTATAGTTGAAACTCATGGATTATTATATGCTGATCCATTACCAATTAATGCTACATATGCACCAATTATATCTCCAAATGGTTTAATTACATTTGCTCGTGATTTAGAAAGTTCTCAACAAGTTTGGTCTTCTATTTCAGGTTACCCAGGTGATTTTAATTATAGAGAATTCTATAGAGATATTGGTTATGATGCTCCTTATGAATATATCTTACCTTATATCGCAGCTAATGGAGCTAGAGTAAATACAGGTATTAAATATTATAGGATAACAGGTAAAACAGAAAATAAAGACATATATGATTTACAGTGGGCTAAAGATTCAGCAGAAAGGCAATCTGGTGATTTCTTTGATTGTAGAACTAAACAAATAGATGAATTATCACAATATACAACAACCCCTCCTATTATTACTTGTCCATATGATGCAGAACTTTATGGTCATTGGTGGTATGAAGGTCCTTATTGGATATATATCTTATTTAAAAAGATTCATTATAATAAATCAAATTTCGAACTTATTACTCCAAGTGAGTATTTAAAAAAATACCCAAATTTACAAATATCGACACCTGCTAGATCTTCATGGGGTGCTAATGGCTATAGTGAAGTTTGGTTAAATGGGGCAAATGATTATGCTTTTAAACATTTTAATGAATTAGGTAATAGAATGGTTGAAATGGCAAATAATTATAAGTCAAATAAAGATCCAGTAATAGAAAGGTTACTAAACCAATGTGCAAGAGAACTATTAATGCTACAAAGTAGTGATTGGCTATTTATTATTACTAATCAGACAATGGTAGATTATGCTCATCAAAAAATAAAAGAACATACTGGTAGATTTAATGAACTATATGAACAATTAAAAAGAAATGAAATTAACGAAAAATATTTAAAAGATATTGAACTAAAAACACCAATATTCCCATATATAAATTTTAGAATCTATGCTAATTAATAATTATATAAAAAACAAAAACACTTTTCGTAAAAGTAACAAAAAATATAATAAATTAAAAAGAAAAAATATAATAAATTTGAAAAAGACTGAGAATACTCAGTCTTATTATTTATCTATACCATTCTTAAGAAACCTTATATAATTTACTTTGTTTCCCTTATTTTTTAACTTTATCTTCTAATCTACTAAAAAAGTATGTTGATACTCCACCTATTATAAATAAGAAAATTGAAGCTAGAACTAAAAGAATACTTATGTTTTTATCAGTTGTACTAAATATCTTAACAAATTCAGGAATTATTACTGTTGGAAATATTGCCATTGAAGATCCTATAACTAATCCCAAAATAATATGATTCATTTTAGAATAATATTTTTTAAATAATATACTCATTAATTTAGAAAATAATAATACTGAAATTATTCCACCTAATGCTAGTGGGATTATTAATGCAAGATCAATATTCTTAATACCTGCTGCCATTTTATCATATAGTCCAAAATAAATTAAAAAATTAGATGGACTAAGTCCTGGTATTATAAATCCTAAAGCAATTAAAGCTCCTGATAGAAACCATGTGAAAATACTACCTTCAAGATTAATAACAAAATTCTGTCCTAAAACCATAAGAGTAAAAAGTATAACTATTGTTACTCCTGTAAATATTAAATCAGACTCTTTTCTTCCTTTTTCTCCATCCATTTTATATAGCGAAGGCACTGTACCAACAACAAATCCAATAAATAAACATGCAAATACTGCTAAATACTTTTTAAATGCTTCTTCTACAACTATTGAAAACAAAAAGATACCTAATAATAAGCCTATAACAGCTGGAATAAAGAACAAAACATTTTTCCAAAACTTATTTCTTATATTTCCTAAAAACTTTATAGCTGGATCATATATGCCAAAGATTACTGCTAAAACACCACCTGATAACCCTGGTAATATTGCACCAATACCTATTGCAATTCCTTTTAAAAACCTAATAATAAAATTTTTAATGCTTTTATCATCAACTTGATCAATAATATCTTTTTCTTCTATATCATTATTTTTATCTTCACTTGCTTCTTCATTTAATTCTTTATTGATTTGTTTCTTATCTTTCCTTATTTTAATCATTTTAATATGTATTCCATCCTCCATCTATTACTATTGCATCTCCATTTATATATTTTGATCTATCTGATAGCAAAAATAATGCTAGTTCTGCAATATCTTTTTTTCTTATTAATTTGAATCCTGTTCTTATTCCTTTAATAATCATATTAAAACCTCTAATTTTTATCTCTTTCCCAGGTTTTAATATTCCTGTTAAACTAAAACTAGGTGCTATTAAATTACATCTAATATTATCTTTACCATAAGCTTGTGCTGTATTTCTTGTAAGGCCCAAAAGAGCATGTTTAGTTGAAACATAACCTACTCCCCCTCTACCAGCAGCAATAGATCCTAATGATCCAATATTTATTATATTCCCACCACCTTGTTTAATCATATGTGGCATAACTTCTCTAGATAACTTCATAGGTGCTGTAAGATTTAGATTAATAATACAATCCCATATCTCATCTGTCATATTATGTGCTGTATTAAATCTATCTATCATTCCTGCATTGTTAATTAAAACATCTATTCGATTATATTTGTTTAAAGTTAAATCAACTACAGATTTTACTGTCCCATTTTTAGTTATGTCTCCTAAGTGATACATAAATATAGAAGAAATATCTTTTTTATTTTTTAGATATTTTTCTTCTATCTCTTTTTTTAATAATATAGCTCTATGTCTGTTTCTTCCAGTACCAACAACAATAGCTCCTTTAGAAATTAATAATTTTGTTATTGTTTTTCCTATACCAGAAAATGCCCCTGTAACTATAACTACTTTCCCTTGTAATTCATCCATACTATTCTCTAATACTTGCACCAATATTATTTAAATCAGATATAATTTTTGAAGTTCTTTCTTTAATATCTTGATCTACTAAAGTTCTATCTTTTCCATCATATATCATATGAAACATGATAGATTTATGACCTTCTGGTACTTGTTCTCCTTTGTATTCTTCAACAAATTCTACTTTATCTGCTGTTTTTAAAACTATTTCTCTTATCTCTTCCCATTTAACTGATTCGTCAATTAATATACTTAAATCTATTTTAACTAACGGATGTTGTGATAATTGTTCAAATCTATTTTCTCTAGTACTATTTACTTGTAATTCATCTAAATTAATATCAAAAACACAAACATTCATATTTTTTATTCCTGATTTAATCATTGTTTTTTTAGAAAGTAATCCTAAAACACCAATTACCTTACTATTTGCTAATATGTTTAAATATGCCTTTTTATCTAAATAATTTACTTCTTCTATTTGCAGTAATTCAAATTCACCTATTTGCACATTTCTAGACATATTTTCAATAATACCTTTTGTTTTTAAGAAAATATCTTTAGCATTTTTCCCAACAATTGCTCCTGTTAGTCTTCTTGGTTGAATCGGTAAATTTTCTCTACCTAAAATTTCTTCATGGTTCTTAAAAAATACTCTACCAACTTCGTATATGTTAAACTCATCATAGTTTTTAAGATTAATCTCAATTGCAGATAATACTCCAGGTAATAATGAATTAAGTATAAATCTCATTTCAGGTGAAGGTGGATCTGTTAAATTTAAAAGCTCACTTTTATCTATTCCAATAGCATCTATATACTTTTCATGAATAAATGGATAAAGTTTAATTTCTTGCATATCACATCTAAAACTTAAATATTCTTTTATTCTTCTAATTACATCTTGTTCTTTTTGTATTATAGGAGGATTCAAATCAACTTTAGGTATTAATGTTTCAAAGTTTTCATAACCTTCCATCCTACCTATTTCTTCAACTATATCTTCTTTTAAAGATACATCTCCTGTAGCTCTCCAACTTGGTACAAAAACATTATATAATATATCATCATCAATTTTATCAAACTCAACTGTAAATCCTAATTTTTCTAAATGTGATAATATATTTTCTTTATCTATTTTTTTACCTAATCTTTTATCTAAAAATGATTGCTTTACTTCAATTTCTATATTTGCTTTGTCATTTAAATCACTCGCTCTAGCATCCATATATTCAAGTATTCTAATATTTGGATAATATTTTCTTAATGTTTTAAAAAGTAAATTAAAACATAAATCTATTCTCTGAATATCTATATTCTTTTCAAATCTAATTGATGATTCAGTTCTTTGATTCAATTCTTGACTGGTTGTTCTAATGTTTAAAGCATCAAAATTAGCAATTTCGATAACTATTTTTTTAGTATCCTCAGTAACTGAATAATCTTTAGCACCAATAATTCCTGCTAGCCCTAAAATCTTTTCTTTGTCTGCAATAACTAGATTATTACTATTTAAAACTAATTCTTCATTATTTAGTGTAAATATTCTTTCTTCATTTATTGCCCTTCTAACTATTATCCCATCCACTATTTTATCATAATCATAGAAATGCATCGGCTGTCCTAAAGCAAACATAATATAATTAGAAATATCTACAAGTAAATTAACAGATTTTTCTCCAATATTATTAAGTAAAATTTTAATTTCAATTGGTGTTTCTTTAAAAGATACATCATCTACTACAATACCAACAAATCTCTTACACAAATCTTCTGCTTCTATTACTATATTGTATTTTGGTTTATCTGTTAAATTTAAATAATCAATAAACTCTTGATCTTCAATATTAATTAAATCAACATTATATATTGCAGCTAATTCTCTTGCTATACCATAATGTGACCAAAGATCAGGTCTATTAGTTAGTGATTTATTATCTATATCTATAATATAATCATTTAAACCTAAAACATCTGCAATATTTTTACCTACTTCATATCCATATTCTGTTATATCAGTGATATTTTGTTCTTCTTCTATAAAAATATTCTCTAATCCAATTTCCTTAGAAGAACAAATCATCCCTTGACTTATTTCTCCTCTCAATTGTGTTTCTTCTAACTGAACTAAATCTCCTTCACCGTGCCATTTAATATATGAACCTGGTAATGCTACAATTACTAATTGATTTTCATATAGATTTTTCCCGCCACAAACAATTTGATAAATTTTATCTTTACCTAAATCAACTTTACAAACCTTAAGCATATCTGCATTAGAATGGTTTTCCACTGTTAAGATTTTACCTACAACAATATCTCTATATTGTGCTGATAAATCTATTATTTCTTCTACTTCAACAGTTCTCATAGTTAAATCATATGATAATTGTTCTGGTGTTAAATTATGTGGTAATTCAACATATTGTTTTATCCAATTTAAAGATAATTTCATATCTTACCTCTGTCTTTCTTTATCTTTTTAATATTTTTTATTTAAACTGACTTAAAAATCTTAAATCTCCTGAGTAAAAATGTCTAACATCATCTATTAAGTATTTCATCATTGCTAATCTATCTAAACCTATATTAATATAGAATCCTGAATATACTTCTGGATCTAATCCTGCTGCTTTTAATACATTAGGATGTGGTGATCCACCTGGCATTACTTCAATCCAACCTACATTATTACAAGTTCTACAACCTTCACCTTTACATACTAGGCATTGCATATCTATTTCAAAACCTGGTTCAACAAATGGGAAGAATCCTGATCTCATTCTTGTTTTTACTTTCTCACCAAATACTTTTTCTAATATTGCATCTATTAAAATTTTACCAGATGAAAAAGAAAAGTCTTTTTCAACAATTAATGCTTCATATTGTGTAAACATTCTTTCATGTCTAGGATCTGTAGCCTCATTTCTATAAACAATACCTGGATAAATAAATCTTGCAGAACCACCCTTCTCTTGTAAATATCTAACAGATGTTCCTGTTAAATGTGGTCTTAAACATAATTTATTAAATGGATCATTCTGTTCTGTGCCCTTTATCCAATATGTATCCATTGATTCTCTTGCAGGATGATTAGTTGGAAAATTTAAATTATCGAACGCAAACTGTTCAGATGTTATTTCAGGACCTTCATATATTTCAAAACCCATTGAAGTAAAGGCATCATTTAAATCATACATAATTTGAGTTATTGGATGTAATCCTCCTTTTGTACAAAACTGACCTGGTAGACTTACATCAAAGAACTCTTCTACTACATGTTCATTTTCTAATAATTCATCTTTTCTTTCTTCAACTTTGTTTAATATTTCTTCTTTTAAAACATTTGCAAGTTGCCCTATTTCTCTTTTTTCATCATTTGAAAGAGAAGCTAAACTTTTTAGAACTTCTGTTAATCTACCTTTTTTACCTAAATATATTGGTAATATTTCCTCAATTTCTTTAATATTCTTAGCTTTATCAATATTCTCAAAAGATTCTTTTTTTATTTCTTCTAATTTTACTTGCATATTATCCTCTATCCCTCTATTCATATCTTTTTAATGCTTCTATCATATCTATTTTATTTAACTTTTTATGTATAATAATTCCAACTACTATAAAAAATACTATTGTTATAGCTGTTGCTCCAAAATATATTGAAAAAGGTATCTTTCTATATAAATGAAGTATATCTGGTACTATGAAGTCAACAATTAATTGATGAAGTTTATGTCCAAAATAATATCCTACTCCTATACCTATTAAAGTTAATATTGCAGTTTCTGAATATATATATTTAGTAACTTCTTTAGGATAAAATCCTAAAACTTTTATTGTAGATATTTCTCTAACTCTTTCAGATATATTAATATATGTTAAATTATATAATACAACAAATGCTAATACTCCCGATATTAGAAGTATTACTAATACAATAATATCAATTGCTGCTACCCATTTATCAACTTCTTCAAACTTCATATCAATTGTAGCTGTTATTACTCTATGTTCTAATAAGTCTGATTTAAATTTTTCATTATCTACATTATCCTTTAATTTAATTATGTATGCATTTGAATCACTAGATTTATCAAAAATTTCTTCAAAGTATTTTGGACTCATATATACAAAGTGTGAAATATAATTAACTGCAGGTTTGCCAACTCTAATCTTGTATTCTTTCCCATATAGGTCTTGTATATAGATAAATTCTCCTCTTTCTTTACCTGATAATTTTAATAGTTTATCAGTAAAAATAGCAGAATTATTATTAAATTCAATTATATCTTCTTTACCTTGTTTTCTCAATACTTGTAAACGATTCTTTTCTTCTTTTCTTAAATCTTTTCTATTTTTAGAAATAGTTTTAATTTTTTCCCTATCTGTTCTAGAATCAATTAATTTAATTTGTTCATCAAAAGATTTTAAATCTTTTGATGAACAAATTAATGATAAATTAAATATCTCTCCTTTTGTATCTTTATATATCAAAGGCTCAAAATATATTTGTGTTGATTTTTCTATTCTATCATCTTCTAATACAAAGTTTTTAAATTTCTTTGTTTCCTCTTCACCTATTATTTCATTATATGAAACTAAATAATCAATTCTTGTAATGTCTGACTTTTGTTTAGATGGTGTTTCAGCCATTGAGTTTCTAAGTGCAAATCCAAAAAATAATAAACCAGTACAACCTCCTACACCTAGTATTGTCATAAACATTCTTCCTTTATATCTAAAAACATTTCTAAAAGTTACTTTAGTTAAGAAAGGTAATCTCTTCCAAATAAACTTTACTTTTTCTATCATTGTTTTTTTACCGGTTTTTTGTACTCTAGGTCTCATTAATATTGCTGCATTTATATTTAAATATCTATTAACTGCCATTGAAGCTGCAAGAGATGTACATAGTAATGCTAATACCATGGCAAATATCCCAGATGAATAATTAATAACATGTAATCTTTTACTTAAAACAAAGGTTGTAGAATATGCTTTAAATGCTATTTCAGATATTATAGTTGAACCAACTGCAATTCCTATTAGTCCACCTATAATAGCTGCTATACTTCCATAGACAACAAATTTTAACTGTATCTCTCTATTTGTATATCCTAAACCTTTATATGTTCCAATTTCTTGTCTTTGTTCATCAACCATTCTAGTCATTGTTGTTAATGAAACAAGTAAAGCAATTAAGAAAAGAAAAGGTGGAAATACACCTGCTAAAGTGTTAATTCTATGTGCTGAATCATAATATAAATAATAATTAGTATTATCTGTTCTTGTACTAAAAAGACATAAAGGTTTATTTATCCTTTTAATATCTTCTTTTACTTTATTTATTTGTTTCTCTGCATCTTCTATTTCTTTTTCAGCTTTTATCTTTTCAGATTGAAACTTTTCATCTATATCTTTAATTTTTATTTCTGAATCTTCTAAATCTGCTTTTGAATCATTTATAATATTTAAACTTTTAGTTTTTTCTGTAGTAAATTCCTTTTGAGCCTTATCCAACTTGTTTTTTGCTTGATCTAATTCTCTTTTAGAAGAAGTAAGCTCTTCTTCTCCTTGATCTATTTGCCTTTTTGCTGCATCTAATTCAGATTTAGTATTATCTAAAACTATCTTAGTAGCTCTAAGAGTTTCTTTGCCTTGTTCAATTTCAATTTCTTTTTGTGGTATTGAATCAATTAGGCCTTGAATATAGCTAGGTTTATTATTTGAAATTGCAGTATATTCTAATTGATAAATCGATCTTTGATAATTATCAAAACCAGCTTTTATAGCCTGTATATTATTATATTGTGTTCTTATTTCTTCTATATTACCAATTGATTCTATTTGCTCATTTAAATTATTTATTTCTCCTTGCAATTGTTCAGCTAATTCTGTATTTCCATTTGCTATCGCTTCATCTCTTTGCTGTATTTTAATTGCTCTTTGTGAAATTAAAGAATTATATCTATCAATTATTTTTTTCGCATTAATCTCATTCTGTACTAATTGTTTTAAAACAAGCAGTCTATTTTTATTTTGTTTCAATAAATTTAATTGTGTTTCTGCATCTTCTAATTCAATTTTTGCATCATTATATTGTTGTAATCCACTCTCATATTCTCTTAAACCTTTATTATATTTTGCTTTAGCATCATCTAAATCTTTTTTACCCTTATCATATTCTTTTTTACCATCTTCATACTTAATTTTAGCATCTTTTAATTGTTCTTCTGCATCTTTGATTTCAGTTTCATAATTATCTAATCCTTTTTCATATTCTTGCCAACCTTCTAATATCTTTATTTTAGCTTTTATTATTTCATCTTCTGATTTTTTTAATTTTAATTTTGCATCAGTTAATTCATCTTCTTTTAAAATTAATTCATTTAAAATATTATTATTTAATTCATTTAATAATTCATCTGAACGACCTTCAAATAATTTTTCTAAATATTCTTTATGTCTTAAACTCTTCTTATCAAAACCTAAATCTAAAAACTCCATATTGTCTATATCTTTAAATCTCAAGTATGCTATTTGAGTTTTATTAGAATCATTTCCCTTATTATTTCCCTTATTATCTTTGTTTTTTAATATATTAAAATTTTCTTTTGACATATATGCAAAAGAATAAAAATCACCATATCTAGAAAATGATCTACCTTTACTTAATTTTCCTAAATATTCTGGAGTAATACAAAAACCTACTATTTCGAATTCATATTCTGCTAATTTTAATTCTTTATTATTTTTATTAATAATATTTTCAGTTTTGTTATCTTTTTTATCTTTATCTATTTCAAAAATTGTTTCATCTTCTTCTTTTTGAAATCGTATTTTATCTCCAATTTTAAATTGGCTTCTTAATTCATTATCTAATAATAATTCACCAGTCTTATTTGGATATCTGCCTTCTAATACTTTTGGTCTAGAAATTCTTTCTGGTAATTCAATTAAATTCATTAATTTATCTTCTTCTGTTTTTAATTCAATAGTTTTTAAGAATTCTGAATCTGATATTTCTTTATATTCTAATATTTTCTTTTTGTCTTTTTCTTCTATTCCTGTACTAAACTGTACTACTATATGAGACATATTAACATCTTTAGTTAATTCATTAATGGTTTTTCTCATATCTGGTCCTGCTGATTTTAAACCAACATAAGTAAAACAGCCTAATGTTATCATTAGAGCTATTGATATAAATCTTCCTAGTGAAGATTTTATCTCTCTAAATGTATTTTTTGTTAAAGCTGTTTTCATTTGAAATTACCATTCTATTTCATCGATTGACTTAGGATTATTATTTATTATAATATTTCTAACTTTTGAATCATTTATTTCAATAATTCTATCTGCTATTCCTGCTATTGCTTGATTATGCGTAATTATTACTACTGTATGACCTGCAATTCTTGATGTATCTTGTAATAGTTTTAATATTTGTTTACCTGTTTTATAGTCTAGAGCTCCTGTTGGTTCATCACAAAGTAATAATTTAGGTTTTTTTGCAAGTGCTCTTGCTATAGCTACTCTTTGTTGTTCTCCTCCAGATAATTGACTAGGAAAGTTATTCATTCTATCTTCTAACCCAACTGCAATTATTGCAGATTTAGGATCTGCAGATGATGGATCTACTTGTGTTGCTAATTCTACATTCTCTAATGCAGTTAAATTAGGAATAAGATTATAGAATTGGAAAACAAATCCAATTTCTTCTCTTCTATATTTTGTTAATTCTTTTTCTGTATATTCAGAAATATCATGACCATCAATTATAACTGAACCACTAGTTGGTGTATCCATTCCACCTATAATATTTAATACAGTTGACTTTCCTGCTCCTGAAGGACCTAAAATCACTACTAATTCACCTTCTTCTATTTCAAAGCTAATTCCATTATTAGCAATTATTTCAGTCTCACCCATTTTATATTTTTTAAACAGATCTTTAACTTCTAAAAATGCCATATAGTCTCCATTCCTAATCTTTTAAACCATTTATATCCTTTTGTAAAATATATGCATCTACAATATTTTTCATAATTATTGCAATAGTCATTGCACCAATACCGCCAATTGAAGGTGTAGATATCTTTCTTTCTTTTAATTTTTCTTCAAAATCTCCATATATCTTACCATCTACTCTATCTACTCCT
>CAZLWI010000011.1:0-18109 GCA_964563525.1 uncultured Lachnospiraceae bacterium
AGATGGTACTTATGTTAAAGATGCATATGTAAGAGCAGAAAAGTTTTCTGTTCATGATATATTAAAAGAATTAGAAAATATATTATCAAAGATACAAAGTAAAAATGACTTATCTGACAGAATAAATGAAATATTAGAAACGAGAAACATAGAATCATTCAAAAAACATATTATTCATAAGTATTTAGAAAATGAAGATGAATTAGTATTGCTAAATGAGACTATTGAGTTATTAACTAATGATTTAAAAGTTCAAGATTTTTTAGATTTTGTAGAAAAGAGTAAAAGCGACGAAAACAAAGAAGATAGAGATACAATTAAAGCCAAATTAGGATTGATTAGAATAATATTTGGAAGAGAAGATGGTAAAGATTCAATTACAGGTAGAGGTATAGATTTAGAAAAATTCTATATTCCAGAAACAGATAAAATAAAAGAAAACTACGATAAAATAAAAGAAACTATTAATTTTGAAAGATATTTAAACCCTGCATATACTTTTGAATTTTTAAACTTCCAAGATGGATTACCATCAGACATAGTTGATGAAAAAGACGAAATTGAATGGAATGTACATCCAGAACTAAAAGAAGAAGTTTTTAAAGAAATGCCAGAAGAATTATCTTTAGAAGAAAAAGCAATATATATTTATATTAAATTATGTGAAAATTTAGTTTATGATGAAGGATTTAGAATAAATGGTTCAAAATATATTAAAGATGATTATGCTCTTTTACAAAATAGATTTGCAGAATGTAAATCTGGTTCTAAAATAACTTGTTGGGAATTTGCAAGAATGTATTCAAAATTAATTGATGAATTGGATGGAGATATTCATTCTACAGTAATTTCTAGAGGAAAGAACAGAGGACATTTTGTTACAGGTTTTTATACAGATCGAGTTTCTTTTATTGTAGATGGAACAGGTGTAAATAGTTTTAGTACAAATGACTTAACTAAAGTAAAATTAGGATTACAACCAGAAGGGATTGTTGTTGTATCTGATAAAGATAATATCGTTACAGATTCAATTGAAAAAGCTTCAGAATATGCTCTTGATAAACAATATAGTATTGGAGAATATTTAAGCAAATTAAGAGGATTACCTAGAGATTTAGTACCTGAAGACTTACAATCTAAACTAGAAACATTTACAGAGTATATGGGAGAAAAAGAAATTATAGGTAATGAAGCATTACAAGCTTTTATAATATTTTATAAAGCAGGATTTTTCGGACATAGCTTAGACAGAGTATTTGTAGTAGAAGAAGAAAAGCAAGAAAATGGTGAAAAAACTTATAAAAGAATGGCTTTGGTTAAAGAGAGAGATGAAGAGAAAGAAATCTTTCTTGTAAATACAGAAGATTTGATTGTTCATCCAACTGACATAGAAGATGTAAGAGAAAAATTTGATACTGGTCAATATAGATATGAAGACAGTCTTAGAAGATTAAAGATAATAGATGAGAGGGAATAAAATAAAACATAAATAAAAAAATGCTATTAGCCTTTTTTGTTACCTTCAATTGCTTCTTCAAACATTTTTGATAATTGCTTAACCGATTTGCTTAAAGTATAATTTGTTGCAAATATTGCATATTCTTTCTGCATTCTTTTTCTGTAATCATCTCTTTCATACCAAAACTCTATTTTTTCTTTTAAATCATCAGAGTTACAGCATTCAAAAATTGATTCTTCAACAATTGCAAATTGAGATGTTGCGGTTTTAGGACCTTTAGCGATTATTGGAACATTACCACAAGCAATAGCTTCTGTACAAGACATACCTTCTATTTCTATTTCAGATGAATGAATATATAAATCAATATAACCTAATATATTCATAAGGTCTTTTTTATTATAGAAGTCTATTATAGGTCTGTTTGTTAGTCTACTTCCTAATTTAGCATAAGATCTTTGTTTAGGACCTTTACCAGCTAATATTAATTGTATTTTGTCTTCATATTTAGATTTTTTAATTGCATCAATAATAATATTTTGTCTTTTTTCTCTAGAAAGTCTTCCTATCATAGCAATTACAAATTTATCTTTTAATTCTTCTGGTTTTTCGGTTTCAATATATTTATATTCTTCTGCAATACCATTTGAAATCACATGAAGTTTTTGTTTATAGCCGTTTTTCACTAATTCTTTAGCTATATTTTTGCTAGGACAGTGAATATGATCAACATATTTATAAAAAAGATCATGTAATTTCTTATAAATAGTTGCATTTAAAACTTCCATACCTTCCATTCTAACAGCTGCAGTAATGATTTCTGGTGGTACATGAAATGCTGCAGTAACAGGTACATTTAATTCTCTTGCTAGTTTAGCAGCATGTATTGATAGCATAAATGGAGTATAGCAATGAACTATATCTACAGATTTAATAGCTTTTCTTAATTTTTTATCATTAGGTTTAGCAAACTTCATACCTTGTGCATAAATAATATCACGAGCAATTGGGAATAGCTTATACTCTTCCATTGTGTGTTTCTTTTCTCTTTCTTCACCAACAGCTACAATAAATATCTCGTGTCCGGCTTCTTCTAAACCTTTTGCAAATCTTCTAGCAGAAATAGTCATTCCATTGTTTGCATTATCAAATTGGTCTACTACTAATAATATCTTCAAAATGAACCTCTTTATTATACTGTTACTATAATATATCAGAGATAAGTAAAAGTAAATAAAATTAGTGTAACAAAGATGTATTTTATATTATCTACCTGCTTTTTATATTGACAATACATGTTATAGAGTATAGTATTATTAATACAAAGGAGATATTTATGTCTAATAATGTTAAGAGAATAATAGTAATATTAATAGTATTTATTGTTATTCTAACTTCAGTTGTATTTGCATCAAAAACAGAATTAAATAGTATTAAAATAAAGTTTTCTAATGGTTTAGAGATGGATGTTAGAACAAACAAGACTAATGTTAAAGATATACTAAAAGAAAACCATATTCTCCTATTAGATGATGAAATAGTTGAACCTAAAGATAATATAGATTTTACAAAAACTATAAGAATCAAAAAACAAGAAGAAGATATAAAAAACGAACAAATTCTTTCATTACAATTTGAAGAAATAGTAAATTCATATGAAAATGTAATTGAAAAAATAGTTATAGAAAAAAAAGAGATTCCTTTTAAAACAATTAACAGAACAGCAGATGCTTATGCTTCAAATAATAAAAGCATAATTATACAAGAAGGCAAAAAAGGATTAAGAGAAGTAAAATCTAGAGTTAAATATAATAATGGTGTAGAAATTGATAGAGTAGAACTTTCTTCTAAAATTATTAAAAAACCTGTAGATAAAATTGTACAATTATTACCTAATATAATATCAAGAGGTGGAGGAAGATATGGATTCAATTTAGCAGCTCAAGCATCTAACAGAAGAAGTTTTCCTTTAAATGTTAATGCATCAGCATATTGTGCTTGTATATCATGTTGTGGGAAAACAAATGCTATAACAGCAAGTGGAAAGAAAGCAAAAGCGAATTATACAATAGCAGCATCTAGAACTTATCCTTTTGGAACAATATTCTATATTGATTATATGAAAAACACACCAAGTGGTGGTTGGTATGTAGTACAAGATAGAGGAGGAGCTATTACAGATAACAAAATAGATATATTTTTTGATACACATAGTGATGCCTTAAAGTTTGGAAGAAGAAATCTTGATGCAATAGTATATATGCCATAAGAAATTTAATAAATTAGTAAACCATAAATGAAATTAAAAATAAAATAAGATTTAAGACTAAAGATAAAATAGAAATAAAATAATGGATATAACAAAAGTTATATCCCTTTATTATTTATTAAATGTATAACAAATTAATAAAAATTCTTTTAATACAGAAATTATATATGATAAAATAATCATATAATTATAAATAAAATACAAATATTATTTAAGATAAAATGTTTAAAAAAGAGGGATAGATGGAAAAGAAAAGAAAAGCAAACCATTTAAAAATAGTTAAAAAGAAAGATGAAGGTTTCCTATATTTTACTACAGAAGAAGCTATGAAAACATTGTCAATTGATCCTAGATTAAAGCAATCATTTATTAATGTAATGAAACGAATGGAAGAATATTTTGAAACAAATAAATATGAGAACACTCCAGCATATATAGAAAGATTAAAAAGACATCTATTAAGTAAATGGGGTAATAATATTAAAATTAATATTGGTTCAACTAGTATAGGTAGAAGTAGTGAATATGGGTCTAATAATGAAATTTTAATAAATGAAAAAGTGATATTAAATAATCCTGAAAGGATAGAGTCTATTCTTTGTAATAATATATTAAAAGTGATTGCAACAGCTGATTTAGAAGAGAGACAAATCTCAGAAGATAGAACAGAGATATATGATAGAATAACACAAGAACAAAAAGATGAGGAAATATATAAAAAAGGATTTACTTATGAAGCATTAGCAGCAGGAATGACAAAAGAAATTTATCCTGAATATGGTTTAGAAACACCTCATATAACTATGCAAAAATTTTTTAACAGATTAACAGGTGAAAAAAATAACTATAATAGATTTTTAGATGGAAAATTTATTGCAAGACCATATCAGATGCATGGAATAGACTATGAAGAATATGCAGATGATTTTCAAAGAGATTATATAGAAAATCAGGGATATACAGCTAGAAATTTTAGAAGTAATCTTAACTATATTTCAATGCAAAGAGAAATCATAGCAGGATATTTGTTTAAACTAGTAGAGACAAAAGGCTATCATGCATATGTACATGCAATTCTAGCTTTAAGAAGGAGACCAGTAAAAGATATAGAAGTAGTAAATGATTTTTTAGATATTGTTGAAGAAGAATTAATAAAAAAGATGGATTTTGAAGATAAAAGAATGGCTAAAATAGCATTAAGGAAAATGCATGAGACTAGATTCTTAATAGAAGATTTGTTTGCAATTGATAATGCTCCTCAAGAAGATACTACAGAAGAACAAAAACTTGAGGACAGAACTCGTTCTTTAATAAGTAATTTAGAGTTTGGTAGAAACGCTGTTTATACACATACATTAGCAACAGGAAATGATGAAATGTTAGGAGAAGAAAGACTAGAAATATTAAAAAAATTAAAACAGTTGTCACATATGTTTGGATATGACATGACAGAAAACTTACAATATTTAGACAGAATAAGGGAAATACCTGAAGACATTGTTGGCTTAAATAAATATATTTTACCTAATATGAAAGATGCTAAAGGTAAACCTATTAAAATATATGTTTTTGAAAACTCTTATGGTTCATTAAAGATATTTGATTATTATCAAGCAGGACATCCAGTTGAAAATGTTGAGATAGTAGAAAGTGACAAAGATGAAAAGGAAATATTACCAATTGTAAATACAGCTTCAATATTGTCATTAGAAGAAATAAATGAAAAATCATTAGATAAAGTTAAAGAAAGATTAGAGAAAAGTGAAAAAGAAAGTTCGGATAAACCTAGAAAAGTTGCATTTAGTAAAATTAAAATAAATGAATTAATGAATGAACAAGGTTATTTAAGCAAAGATGAAAAAACAAGAAAAAAATATTTGAAGTCTCAATTTGACTTACTTAGCAATGAGGAAAAATCAGATATTAGAAGAGAAGTTGCAACTGAGAATGATAGATTTATCATGTTCGTAGAAGGTAAGTCATTAGAAATAGGAGAACTTATAGAAGAAGATGGGAAATATAAAACGATAAAGGCAGAAAAACAGATTTTAATTGATAAATCTCAGAATGGGATATATGATGATTTCTATAAAGTTGTTTTAAAACAAAAAAAGAAAGATGCATTAGGTGCACCAGATTTAGATTTAGATTAAATTTTAAATAATAATTATAAATTAATTCTTGATCCTATAGTTAAATTGGATATAACAGGTCCCTCCTAAGGACCCATTGCTGGTTCGATTCCGGCTAGGATCACCATGGAGAATAGTATGAAAAAACATTTAAATTTATTAATATTTTTAGGATTAGTTTTAGGAATAATAGGAGGATTTTTTATACCTCAAGTTATGACTAAAATTTCATTTATTGGAGAAGTATATATTAATTTATTAAAATTAATTATATTACCAATAATATTTACAACTGTAACAATATCTGTTTATAAAAATTTAATAAATAAGGATTCAGTAATACTAAAGGCTTTAGTCTTTTTTGGTATTGTATTTATAATAGTTTTTCTTTTTACTTCATTATTTTTTCATATAAGTAAATTAGGTCAAAATGCAGTAATTGACAATGTTGAGGCTCAAGAAGTTAAAGAGTTTTCAACAGCTACATTTATGTTAAATTTGTTTCCAAAAAACTTAGTACAAGTTATAACAGATAACAATATTCTATTTACTATAATATTTGCAAGTGTTTTTGCATTTGCAAGCTTAAAAATAGAAAAATCACATAATGTTATTAATTTAATAGATACAATCTCTGATATATTAAACAAGATATTAGAGTATATTATGTATTTAACACCATTAGCTGTTTTTGCTTTAATAGGAAAAATCATAGCAGAAAAAGGATTAAATGTTTTAGAATATACTATGAAATATATTTTTTTAGTTTACGGAATATCATTTATTATCCTTATATTATTAGTTTTAATAGTTTTTAGAAAAATTAATATTATTACATATATTAAAAAGATGTTGAAAATTTGGTTAGTTACAATTTCAACTTGTTCATCACTTGCAACTTTACCATATGCATTAAAAGTAGTAAAAGAAGAAATGAATTTAGATAAAGAAAGAGTAGATTTAGTATTACCATTAGGAGTAGCATTAAACAAAATAGGTGGAGCGATAGCTTTTGCAGCTTTAGCAATATTTACAACTCAGGTATATGGAATAAATATTGGAATAGGACAATATATTTTGATGCTATTCTTAGCAATTATAATAAACACAGCAACTGCAGGAATACCAGGAGGAGGAATAGTTATAGGAACAACATATTTAGCAGCATTAGGACTACCTTTAGGCTTTATAGGTATTTATGCAGGGATATATAGATTTTTAGATATGGCTTATACAACAGTTAATATGACAGCAAATATTAGTATTACAGCAGTAATAGCTGGTAAGAATGAAAGAGTATTAAATAAAATTAAATAAACAAACAAAGTAAAAATAAAAGATTGACAGATAATTAAATAGATGGTATATTGCCTTAAACTTGGAAGAGGAGGCATAAAATAAACCATCTGTTTTTTATTGTCTTAACTATAAATTTAATCATTATCGCATATTTCATCTATTCTCTTTTTGAATCATTCTTTTTTCAAAACAAACAAGGAAATAAATTAAAGAAAGAAAAAACAAAATGAAGAAGTATTCTATATTCTTAGTTCTAATAATATTGATATATATTGGACTATATCTATATATTCATCCAATATTTCAATCTAACGAAGTAATATTCCCTTATTCATTACATCCTTTTAATATAGTAAAAGAATATCCTGAATTATGGTATAAGCTTATTAAAATATTTAATATTTCAAATATTCTAGTATTTATTACTCTAAACTATGTATATATTTCGAACATTTTAAAGCAAAGAGAAAAAGATAGAATTTCAAATGTTAATAATGTAAAAACAAAAATAAATATGAACAAAAAAGATAATAATATGTTTAATAAAATTGAATTAAAACAACAATTAAAGAAAACATTAAAAGATATTGGTAGTGATAATTTAAATATATTTTTAGGTTTTAATGAAAAACAAAAACCTATATTTTTAAAAGAAAAGGGCTTATTTCAAAACATATTAATTACAGGAAGTATAGGAACTGGTAAAACATCTTCAGCAATGTATCCAATAACTAGACAGATATTAAGCTATAAATCAATAAATCAAGAAGAAAAGATTGGAGGTTTAATTTTAGATGTTAAAGGCAGTTATTATAAGCAAGTTGAAAATATTTTAAAATCATGTAATAGAGAAAAAGATTTAGTAGTAATAGATTTATCAGAAAATATTAAATACAATCCTCTAGATAAACAAGATCTTAATCCTGAGATTATTGCCAATAGATTAAAAAATATATTATTGCTATTTAGCCCTAAAACTACAGAGAATTTTTGGTTAGACAAAGTAGAAGGATTAATAACAGAAGTTATTAAGTTTATTAGAATATATAATGAAGGATATGTTAATTTTATTGAATTATCTAAAATTATTAATTCTAAAGATTATTATAATGAAAGAATAAATGATGTAAGAAAACTTGTATATAATGGTAAATTAGATGAAAAACAAATTTATGATTTATCTACATTTATAGATTACTATAATAAGGAATTTTTAGAATTAGATAATAGAACATCAAGTATTATTAAATCTGAACTATCTAGAATTACTTCAATTTTTATTTCCAACTATGATGTAAATAAATGCTTTTGCCCTAAAAAAGATGATATTAATTTCTTTGGATTCGATGATTGTATAGAAAAAGGTAAAGTTGTTGTTTTAAATATGAATATTTCTGAGTATACTAATTTATCTAAGATTATAGCAACATATTTAAAATTTGATTTTCAAACAGCTGTTTTAAGAAGATTAAGTAAAAACAAACAAATTAGAAAAACTTTTTTCATATCAGATGAATATCAGGAATATGTTACAGAATCAGATGCATCTTTTTATTCAACTTCAAGAGAAGCAAAATGTATTAATATTATTGCAACACAAAGCTATACTTCAATTAAAAATGCACTTCCTTCAAGAGAATCAGCTGATGTAATAATACAAAATTTAATTAATAAATTTTGGTTTAGAATAGATGATAATTATACAATTGAATCAGCAATACGACAGATAGGTAAAGAGGAGAAAGAGAAAATAGCAAAATCGCTATCTGAAAATTCTAAAACCAGTATGTATAATCATATAACTAGAAGCTTCACTTCTGTCGATTCAGGTTTATCAGAAAGCTATAATAAAAGTTATCAATTAGAAGATAGATTTGATTCTAAATTTCTTTCTCAAGAATTAGAAACATTTGAAGCATTAGTGTTTTTATCAGATGGAGTAAGAATACTTAGACCAGAAAAAGTTAAATTAATACCAGAGTTTTTAAATAATAAATTAAAAGGGGAATAAGGGGAAAAGGAGATATATGAAAAGATATACTATTTTTAAAAGAAATAAAACTAAGCATAGGATAATTAAAATATTAATATTTTTTGTTTTAACACTAATTCTTTTGCTTATTATACTAAATAATGTTGTATATGCTGGTGCAAATCCTGCACTAGTTCAAACAACAGCAAAAGCATTTGAAAAAATACAAAGATATATAACTAGAATTGCGACACCAATATCTGCAGTAGCTTTAGGAGTTGGACTATTAATGAGAAAGTTTAGTTTTGGTGAAGAAGAGCGAATCAGAACAGCTAAAAAAGTTATTAGAGGAACTCTTATTTCTTATGCTTTGATATTATGTGTTGATTTAATATTAGAATTAATTAAGACAATTGTTAGATAATGGATAATAATAATGCTGTTCTAAATACTATACAAATGATGACTAATCAAATATTTAATTCAATTGATTCAGCTTTAATAAAAGTATTAGATAAATTAGTTTTCTTAGATACTGAAATGTTGTCAGAACAAACTTTTCAACCATTTACAACAAAGATGGATACAGCTATGAAAATAATAGCAGAATCAATAATGGTTGGATATATATTATATTATTTAATAAGATATTTAATTAGTAGAATAACCTCAAATTCTAAAGAAGATTTAGAAAACCCATTAGTGTTTTTTCTAAAGATAACATTAGTATCTATTGCAATATTATACTCGAAAGAAATTTGTAGAGAACTAATTAATTTTAATAATTATATATCAAAAGATTTGCATGATGCTATAGATCCTTCAGGATATGCACCAACTTTCGCTAATCTTTTAAAAAGAATCAATGAGAGTTTTTTGAGTGGAGAAGAATCTATTAATATTTTTTCTATTGATGGAATATTTAAAGGATTTGTTTCTTTTGGTACTTTAAATATAACAGTAACATTTGCATTAAGATATGTTTTAATAAAAGTACTAATAATTATTGCACCAATAGCCTTTGTTTTTAGGTCTTTTACTAAAACTGAAAAGCTCTTTAACTCTTGGTTAAAAACTTTTATATCACTTCTATTAATACAACACTATGTATCAATAGTACTATTATTAGGAAAAGTTATTAATATGAATATTACTAACACATTCAATCAAATAGCATATATTGGAATAATATATGCTTTGACTAAATCATTTAATATTTTTGAAAAAATCTTTGGAGGAGTGTTACCTGATGTTCAAGTTAGTTTCCCTTTTCGATAGATGAATTAATAAATGCTAATATAATAGGATGCAATTTATCAGGTCTTGCTATAAATTCAGCATGATATGATACTGCTAAAAAGAAACTTTGATTTGTTTTTTCAATAATAGCAATATTATTATTTTCTGTAGTAGCAGAAATAATATATGAGTCTCTTTCTTCGAAATGTTCTATATATCTTATAGAAGAAGGCATTCTAAATCTTTCTATAATATTTTGTGAATTATACAATCTATGAGCTAAAGAATCTTCTTTAATTACTACTTCTTTTGCACCTATAATTCTATTAGATGTTTTAATATCTTCTGGATAAATACCTGAAAGATCAGTATAAATATAATCGAAACCTGCACCTATACCAAGGAAAGGAATATCTTTTTCTTTAATATATTTAAATAATTCTTTTATTTTATCAAAATCATTATAATTAGCTGAAGATATTTCGCCAGGCATTATTATACCTTTAGAGTTCTTAAATATTTCATCAAAAGAATTGTTATACAAATCTTTATTATTAACCCAATTAATATTAATATTATATCCCAAATTTAAACCTGTATCATATATTGCTCTATATACTGAAAGATAAGCATCATGTAGTTCGGTTTCATTTCCAACAAGAGAAATTTCTATTTCTTTATCTGCAGATAAAAACTTATTAATCATATTCTCCCAAGCGGTATTACCATTATCTGTTGAGTATTCTAAATTTAGTTTATCTCTTAAAATATCTACTAAGCCTTCTTTTTGAAGATTTGTTACAACTTCATAAATAATATCTACATTTTTTGAATCAATAACATATTCTTTTGGAAGTGAACAAAATCTAGCAATCTTTTCTTTTAAATCTTCTGGTATTCTATCTCTAGCTCTTAAAATTAACACATCTGGTTTTATACCATAACTCATTAAATCCTTATAGCTGTGTTGAGTAGGTTTAGATTTTAATTCTTCACTTATTGGAATAGCAGGTACTAGAGTTAAATGAACAAAAAGAGAGTCATTTATACCTCTTTGATAAGAAAATTGTCTAATAGCTTCCAAGAAAGGAAGAGATTCCATATCACCAATTGTTCCACCAATTTCTGTTATTACAATATCTGCATTATTTGAATCACCAGCTTTTTCTAAATGTTGCATTATTTCATTTGTTACATGAGGAACTATTTGTATTGTAGCACCACCAAATTCACCATTTGCCTCTTTTTGGAAAATTCTAGAATATACTTTGCCTGAACTAAGACTTCCTTCTTTAGATAATTCTTCATCAATAAATCTTTCATAATGACCTAGATCTAAATCAGTTTCACCACCATCAGCAGTAACAAAGATTTCTCCATGTTGCTGTGGATCCATAAAAGATGGACTTGAATTTAAATAAGGATCAAATTTTTGGATATACACCCTATAACCCTTATTCTTTAATAATCTTCCTATGCTAGCTGCAATCAATCCCTTACCAAGCCCTGATACTACACCACCAGTAACAAATATATATTTTTTCATTTTATCCCCCTGTTAATATTAATATATAAGTAAAATTAGTAGTATTCAAGAAAATTATTTTTTTGTTTTTAAAGATTAACTTAAATTTTACAGAAAAAACATATAAAAAAAAACAAAAAGAATAACTCATATAAATCAATATATATAGTCTTTTATATATAGTGAAAAAATAGAATATATCTTTAAAACTTAAACTAAAATTTGACAAAATATAAAAAAAGATTTTTTTAAAAACATATCAAAAAAATTTTTTAAAATATATTAACATACAAGTAAATTAAATAAATATTCGAAAGGAAAAATTAAATATGAAATATATAATACCTAAAAATTATGATTTTAAGCCTAAACTATTTGGAATAATAGAATATAGATTAGGAATATTTTTAGTTATATTAACTCTAAGTTTAATATTTATACTGCATAATATAAATATTCCAGCAATGATTAAAATACAAATTATTATAATAACATTAACACCAATAATAATGATTGGAACAATTGGAGTAAGAGGAGAGAAGCTTTTTGATATTATTAAAATGTTAGTAATATATTCTTTAAAAACAAAAGTGTATTTTTACTCTAAAGTTACTATAACAGACAATTAAAACAAACAATTAAAATATAATATTTAACAAACTTTTAATAACCTTTAAAGTATTAAAAAATACTAAAAGTATTAAAAAATACTAAAAAAACTATAAATTACTTTAAAATAAAATATTAATAGTGGATTTTTCTATGCTTTTTTATGCTTTTAAAATATAAATTTACATGATATAATAAAAACACTAAAATTGTTTTAAAAGGATAAAGTGTAGGGATTATGAAGTTTGAGAAAGATGAGAGATCTGAATTATTTGAAAAAACTGAAATATCAGATGTATTTTTTACAGAATATATTTCGGAAGCATCACCAGTAGCGGTTAAAATATATATTTATTTACTTTATTATACAAAATATAATAAAGAAATTTCTTTAAATGATTTACCTAAAATATTAGGTATAACATATAATGATATGAATACTGGATTAGAATACTTAGTTAATAGAAGATTAATGATAAGAAAGAACTCTGGTTATACATTAACTTCATTAGAGACAATAGAACTTCATAAACTATATAAACCTAAAATAGGATTTACTGCAGAAGAAATAAAAAACAATAGTGAAAATCAATATAAGGAAAAAACAATACAAGCAATTAATGATAAATATTTTCAAGGGATGATGTCTACTTCATGGTATAATGACATATTATTATGGTTTAAAAAATATGGATTTTCAGAAGCGGTAATGTTAGCACTTTTTGAACAAGGTTATAAAAATGGTGCAGTTCAACATAGGAACTATTTACTTGCAGTTGCAGATTCGTGGGCTGCTAATAAAGTAAAAACACATAATGATTTAGAATCATATTATACTAAATTAGACAAATTAAATATTTTAGAAAAGAAGATTAAAAGATCTTTAAAAATTAGAAGAAGCTTATCTGTTTATGAAGTTGATATGATTAAAAGATGGATGATAGAGTTTGGATATAATTTTGATATAATTGAACTAGCTTTAGCAGAAACAATTAAAATATCAAATCCTTCTTTTAAATATGTTGATAAAATATTAGAAGATTGGCATGAAAAAGGTCTTAAAACTAAAACAGATATAAAGAATAATCAAGAAGAATATAATAAAAAATCTGTAAACAAGAACAATATTAATAAAAACACTAAAAGTAATGAGAGTATTAATAAAAAGGGCCAAGTAACTAATAAGTCAGGCAGAGTTAAAAAAACAAGATTTACAAAAATTGAAGAAATGTATGATTAAAAGGAAATAGAATGGATAAAATATTGGTTAATGAACTTTTAAGAGAATATGAGAAAAAAAGATTTCAAAGTGAACAAATAGTTGAAAACAGGATGAAAGAACTGATTCTTAAACATAAAGAGCTAGCTAAGATTGAAGAAGATATTCAAAATATAGCTACAGAAAATATTAAGAGTATATTTTTAGATCCTAAGAACAAGGAAATTAAGTTAAAAGAGTTGGAAAAAAAGTTATTACAATTACAAAAACAAAAAGAATCTTTTATAAAAAAACTAAAACTTCCTAAGGATTATTTAGAAGTAAAATATGAATGTGAAAGATGTAAAGATACAGGATTTATTAAAGAAGGATTAAAACTAGATAGATGTCCTTGTCTTAAACAAAAAATAATTAATATAAACTATAATAAATCTAATTTAATTAAACTTGAAGAAGAAGATTTTGCTAAATTTAATCTTAAATATTATTCAAATAAATCAGATAAAGAAAAATACAGTATAGATAAATCACCTAGAGAAAACATGGAAGAAATAGAAAAACTTTCTAAAGATTTTGTTAATAACTTTGGTGATATATACACCAATCTATTGTTTTCAGGTGATACAGGTCTTGGTAAAACATATCTAATAAATGCAATATCTAAAGAGATACTAAATAAAGGCTATACAGTTTTCTATCAAAAAGCACCAATTATGTTAGATAAATTAATGCAAATTAAATATGAAGATACAAAGGAATATAATGCATTAATAGAAAGTATATTAAATGTTGATCTTTTAGTAATTGATGATTTAGCTGAAAAAACAACCGATTCTAAGAATATAGAATTATTAACAATAATAGATCATAGATTAAATAATTCTAAACCAACAATTATTTCAACTAATTTAACACTAGAAGAATTACAAGATATTTATGAAGATAGAATCATTTCTAGAATAATTGGAAACTATATTATTAAAAGATTTTATGGTGAAGATATTAGAAAATTAAAGAAGTTAGCTAAAAGACAAAAGTAGATATATATGAATAAAGAAAAAAACATAATAAAAGAAAATAAAAGAAAATATATGCTAGAAGATATAATAAAACAAGAAGAATTAGATATTCAATTTATGAAAAAAGCTTTAGAAGAAGCTAAAAAAGCATATAAATTGTCTGAAATACCTATTGGAGCAATAATTGTTAAAGATGGTAAGATTATAGGTAGAGGATATAATTTAAAAGAAAATAATAATAATTCAATATTACATGCTGAAATTATAGCAATTGAAGAAGCTTGTAAGAATTTAAATAACTGGAGATTAGAAGATACAACAATATATGTTAATTTAGAGCCATGTATTATGTGTGCAGGAGCAATTGTTAATTCTAGAATTAAAAGAATCGTTTTTGGTTGTTATGATGAGAAAAGTGGAGCTTTTGCTTCAAAGATTAATATTAATGATTTAAATTTAAATCATAAAGTAGAAATAACAGCAAATGTTTTGGAAGAAGAATCAAGAGAGATTATACAAAAGTTTTTTAAGGAATTAAGAGATGGAAAACAAAAGAAGTTTTGAGTTAAAAGAGAATATGGAAGATCAATTAAAGAAGAAAACAATGACTACATTGTTTGTTGTTTGTCTTTTAATAACTTTTGTTACTTTAATATTTATATGGATTAAATATGAAGTTGAGGGTGCAAAGGGCTTGTCTTTTGAAATTGAGGAAATATTAATAGTTTCAACTGCAGATGGTAAGAGAATTGAAAGAAAGAAAGAGAAAACAGATAATTTTGAAGTATCACAAGTTAATGATGTTTTTATAAAAATAAGAGAAAAAGAAAAACCAGATAGTGATAATAGAATAAAGAAAATAGAGATTACAAATTTTAAAGTAGAAGAAAAACCTAAAAAGGGTGATTTAATAATATTAGAACCAACAGGAGATTTAAAGAAACTATTTACAAATTCTAAGAAAAATTATATTACAGACACAATTGAATATAAAGGTGCAACAGTTGATAATTTAAAGCAAATGGAAACTTTTGATAAAGGTGGTACAGTAGTATTTAGGATTGAAAATAAGATGGGTAGTTTTAATATTAAGAAAGATGAAGTTTTAGAATATAATTCAAAATTATTAAATAGATTTGTTAAAAATATTGATGATATAAAGTTTAGATTATTTTTTGATCTAATAATAGAACTAGATAATGGATTTAAATATTCTACAACTTTAGAAATAAATAAACCAACAAATGATATGTTAAAAGAAAAGAAATCAATAGTTTATGAAGATGTAAAAGATATTTCTTTTAAGAAAAACTAGAATTGCTTTCTTGCTTAATAAAAGAGATTATGGTATAAAAAGTATAACTTCTCTTTTATTGAGGGTTGTTCAATAAAGTGCTATGAACCTCGTCAGATTCGGAAGAAAGCAGCGATAAATGGTTAACTTTATGTGAGCACTCTCAACAAAGGGGAAGTTTTTAAAAGGTGAAAAGAGGTAAAAATGTATCAAGCATTATATAGAGAATTTAGACCAATGACATTTGAAGAGTCAGTAGGACAGGAAGGTATTGTTACAATTCTTAAAAATCAAGTTGAAAACAACAAAACATCTCATGCTTATCTTTTTACAGGTGTTAGAGGAACAGGTAAAACTTCTTTTGCTAAAATACTTGCAAGAGCTGTTAATTGTTTAGATTCTAAAAATGGAGAACCTTGTAATAAATGTGAGAATTGTGAAGCAATATTAAAAAATGATACTACTGATGTTGTTGAAATGGATGCTGCTTCTAATACAAGTGTAGATGATATTAGAAAAATTATTGAAGAAATGTATTTTGTACCAGCTAAATTAAAGTATAGAGTATATATAATTGATGAAGCACATATGTTATCAAATAGTGCATGGAATGCTTTTTTAAAGTCATTAGAAGAACCTCCAGCACATGTAAAGTTTATACTTGCAACAACAGAACCACAAAAGCTTTTACCTACTATATTATCTAGATGTCAAAGATTTGATTTTAAAAGGATAGATGAAGATATTATATTTAAAGCTTTAAAAGATATAACTAAAAAAGCAAATATTAAATTAAAAGAAGATGCTTTAAAATTAATTGCCAATCTTGCTGATGGATCTATGAGAGATGGAATATCTATTTTAGAAAGTATTAGATCAATTGATAAAGAAGTAGAAGTTGAAGATATAAGACAAGTAATAGGAATACCTTCTTTTGATGACATTATAATAATTATTAAAAACATTATTGATAATAACGAACAAGAAGTATTAAGTATTGCATATAAATTAATCAATGAAGGTAAAGAAGCAAATAATATATTAGTGGAAATGTTAAAAGTTTTAGAGAATATAGTAATTAATACTGAAGAGTCTTTAAATAGATATACTGATAGTGAGAAAAAGTTAATTAAAGAAATTACATTAATAAAAGATTTAAAACTATATTATTTAATAAAAGATCTTTCACAAATATATGCAGATCTAAAATATGCAAGTAATAAAAACACTATATTTATAGCATCAATGCTAGCCTTATCTTCAAACAATTATCATAATAATATAAATGTAAAACAAAATGTTTTAATAGAAGATGAAGTACAAAGAAATAGAAATATAGTTGAAAATAAAGTTGTTAATAAGTTTGAACAAAAAGAAATTGTTAAAGAATTAAAAACAGAAACAATGGAAAAAGTAAAAGAACAAAGTCAAAAATCTAATATAATTGATTGGCCATGTATTATGCAAAATTTATCTTCAAAGAAAGAGATGAGACTTTTTGTTTATCTTTCACAAGCTAGAACATATATTTTTGATGATTTATTAGAAATTAAAATAGATAAAAAACTAACAGAACAAGATAAAGAATATTTAGAATCAAATGAGACAATAATGAAAATTAAAGAAGCTATATATGAAGAAATAGGTAATGAATATAATATAAAATTAGTATATAAAGAGGAGGATTAATGGCAAGAAGAGGTGGATTCCCAGGAATGGGTGGAGGAATGAATATTAACAAATTAATGAAGGAAGCTAAACAAATGCAAAAAGATTTAGAAGAGTCTCAAAGTAGTTTAGCACAAAAGGAATTTGAAGCAACTTCAGGTGGTGGAGCAATTAGTATTAAAATGAATGGAAGTAAAGAATTACTTGAAATTAAAATAAAAGAGGAAGTTGTAGACCCAGAAGATGTAGAGATGTTACAAGATTTAATAATTTCTGCATTTAATGAAGTAACTAAGAAGATAGATCAAGAGACTGCAGCAGTTATGGGTCAATTTAGTATACCAGGTATGTAATGTATCCAGATTCAATTGAAAGATTAATTGAAAATTTTGAAAAACTACCTTC
>CAZLWI010000012.1:0-17386 GCA_964563525.1 uncultured Lachnospiraceae bacterium
TATTCAACCCTATTATTGGGAAAAAATTCTTTAAACTCAGAATATAGTTGTCCTGCTAATGTTTTATTATGTGCTAAAACAAGTATAGGTTTTTGTACTTTTTCTATAACATTAGCAATAGTAAAAGTCTTACCAGAACCTGTTACTCCTAATAATGTTTGAAATTTCTTTCCTTCTTTTATTCCATTACTTAAAAATTCAATAGCTTTAGGTTGATCACCTGTAGCTTTAAACTTTGAATTTAATACAAATTTTCTATTTTCCATACTATTATTTTAGCATATTTTTGCTATAAATGCTCCTCTTTTATGCTTGTCTTTTTCTTTTGCACCTCTATATGAATGTATTTTATCTTTATTACATACTGAACAAAGATTTGAATCATAAATATTCTCATCTAATATACCATATTTATCCATCATTAATTTATTTAAATAAATTGTATCAATATGATATCTTATAATTTTATTACCGTCTTTATCAATTTTATCTTTTTTTATTATATAATCATTTGAACTTACTTCTTTAAACTCATCTTCAAACATACTCTTAACATCTTCCTGAACCTCAAAATGACAGTTTCTAATACTTGGTGATATATAGACATAGATATCTTTAAAATCTGATTTAAATTGATTCTGAAAGATGTCTAAAGTTTTTTCCATTATTCTTCCAATTGTACCTTTCCAACCAGAATGAATATTAGCTAATATCTTTTTTTTATTGTCATAAATTATAAAAAGTATACAATCAGCATTATTTGTCATAAGAGCAATGTCGTTTCTATTGGTGATTATACCATCATAATTTTCTCTAGACTTTTTCAAATCTTTCTTACTCTCTATTATTAATACATTATTTGAATGTGTTTGTTTTACATTCACTATATTCTCTTTTTTGATATTAAAAATTTTAGCCAATTTAGAATAATTTGTATCTTTAGTAATATTTGTTTTATTTTTACTAAAATCTAAATCTTTCAAAGTATATATGTTTTTTACTCCAAGACTTGTTAGACATGGAAATTCAATAAAGTTTAAATCTTCAATATTATTATATATAAAATTATTATAATTGTCTTTCATATTTCTACCTTTTATATCTTAATTCATATCTTATATATATCATAGATAAATACACTTGTTAATATATAAAAGAACAAGTAAAATACTTGTTCTCTATTTAAATATTATTTTATAATGTTTTTACATTTATTTATTTTTTTATTATAAGTCTTTAAATGCAAACCACCAATCATATCCTTCAACTTTTCCATCTGCTATTTCTTTTTTTCTAGCTTCTGCTAATTCTTCTGTTTTAGTTGGAGGTATAATTACCTTATCTCCAATTATTGGATTATTAGGCCATTTCTCTGGTATAGCTACTCCATGTTTATCAGCAGTTTGTAAAGCTTTTACAACTCTTAAAACTTCATTAATATCTCTACCAACTTCTTGTGGATAGTACATTATTAATCTAATAATACCTTTATCGTCCATAATAAATACTGCTCTAACTGTAGCTGATCCTTTAGCTGGATGAATCATTCCTAATTTTATTGCAACTCTTCCTAATGCATCTTCAATTATTGGATATTCAATCTTAACATCTAAATTATCTTTAATCCATTCTGTCCATTTCATATGTGAAAATACTGAATCTACAGATAATCCTAATAATTCTGTATTCATCTTTCTGAAATCTTCTGTCCTTCTTGCAAATTCAACAAATTCTGTTGTACAAACTGGTGTAAAATCACTTGGATGACTAAAAAGTACAAACCATTTACCATTGTAATCTTGTGGTAATTTTTTAACTCCATGTGTTGTTACTACTTCCATTTCAGGAAACTTCTCTCCTAAAACTGTCATTCTTTCTTCTTCCATATATCTTCCTCCTTATTATTTTTTTATATGTTTTATTCTTTTTGTTCTACTTATTTTTTATATGTTTTTCTTCATACATTATTACTATATCATATGCTAATTTATTATCAAGGAAATTATTTATACTAATCTAATAGTTTTATTTTATTTTATCTTTTCTTAACATTAGTAATTCTTTTCTTTTAGTTTCTGGATTAATATATTCTCTATATTCTTGAAAGTTTAAATTTTCTAAAATATTTCGCATTTTTCTTTCTCTATTACCAATACTAATTGTGTATTCACCTATTTTTTTGTTTTTTAATTTAGCAACAACTAATTCTAAAAGAAGAGCTTCAAAACCTATTTGAGATCTATCTCTTACAATGGATAATTTATTCAAATATATTCTTTTGTCTTTGATTGTAGATTCCTCTATATTCAAATTATTATACATAACTGTTACTTGAACAATATATTTATTGTCTTCTCTTATTGCATAATATTCTATATTACCTTTTTCAAAATCCGAATTAAAATTATCTAAATATTGTCTAAATTCTTTCTCACTAGTATTAAAAGAATCATATAATTTTAACAAATGATTCTTTCCTACTTTGATTAGTGCATATTGTTTAATTTTATTTTTATTTTCTTCTTCCATTAATTTCTTTCCTTTAGTATATAATATGTAACACCTGGATTATGTGGCCAATCTTTATATCTAATCTTATTATGATTATATTCTTCTTTTACATATCTTTTTAACTTCTCTCCACTATAATATCCATGAAGAAGTATAATTGCAATAATGTGTTTTTGTATAGATTCTAATTCTCTATCTAATAATATTCGAGTTTCATCTATTGTTAGTCCATGTAAATCTAATATTAATTTGTTTTCTTCAGGAACTAAATCTAAATTAATTTTATCTTGCATTGTATCTCCAATACTATTCTAAAAGACAATATATTTGTTTTAATATGTCATCATTTTTATAAATATATTCAAAATTCGTTCTATCAATATCTACTTTTGTTAAAACATATCTTAAACCAGTATATATTCCTGATTCTGAATTTTCAAAAACTCTAGCATTTGGATAATCTTGAATAACATCTCTTGTTTTAGTATCAGTTATTAATATATTTTTATTTAATATCTTAGCTTCATTTAGAACAATTGAATATTCTTCCTTCTCTGAGAAAAGACAAAAGTAATTACATTTTCTAATATATGGATATGGATTAACCCTGGTACCTAAAAGAAATACTGAACTTAATAACTTTTCTTCTCTAATTAATTTCTTTAAATTTTCCATTTCTGGCCCATCACCAATTATGTATATTTTATGTGGTATTCCATCATTTAATATTCTTTTATGAACTTTTATAAATCTTTCTATAGATTTATGTTTATATAATCTTACAACAGATAATAATACTCTGTCTTTTTCTGTCCATTCTACTACTGATTCTTCTTCAGATTTAACATATATTCTTAAAGGATCAACATAATTTGTTATTACATCTTTAGGTATTCTTCTAATTTTCCTATTTTTAAAAACTTTATTAAATCTTCTTAGTCCTATTTCTCTAGTAAATATTATTTTATCATAATGACTATAAACTCTAGATGTGCTCTTTAAATACTTTTTATTATCTTTAGAATATAAATCATAATTTTTATTATGAATCCAAGCTATTTTTTTAGAATCACTACAATATGAGAAAAGATTTGTTATTGCTCCTTCATCAAATGCAACTAAAGTATCATAATTCCCTCTTATATATTTATTGAATATGTTTGGCTCAAATAGTTTTATATATAAAGAAATAAATAATTTACTATGTTTTGAATATGAGTTAAATGGTTTTTTAAATAATGAAATTACTTTAACTGGTATACCTTCTTCAAACTCACCACCTCCAAATAATGTAAATATTTCAATATCTAAATTTGTATGTTTTTTAGAAAGACTAGTACATATATCAACTAAAATTCTACTTACACCACCAATAGCTAAAGAACTTATTCC
The DNA here is from genome assembly GCA_964563525.1 of uncultured Lachnospiraceae bacterium. Classification (GTDB taxonomy): domain Bacteria; phylum Bacillota; class Clostridia; order TANB77; family CAG-508; genus CAZCCM01. The sequence goes on from CAZLWI010000012.1 coordinate 3,904, forward strand.
AAAAACAACTCTTCTTTTTGCTGTTATACCTTTCTTATAGTCTAATTTTTCTTTTAATATTTCTACATCTCTTGAAGTTTTGCCAATATGTATTTTATTGATTAATACTACTAATAGTGTTGATATTATTATTCCAGATGTAAAATCTATAATAATTGTATTACTAATTGCACTTTTAAATAGTATAAATAAAACTAATAATGATAACATTATAAATTCAGAATCAATCTTTTTGAATTTAGTAATAGAAAAATAAAATACTCTCAACATTACTAATATTAAAGGTATAAAATATATTATATAAATAATATTATCTTTAATATTAAATTCTGCATTTAAATTTGATTTTGCATATTTATATATTATATATAGTATAAATAAAGATATAGAAAACAATATTCCTGTAAATAATATTCTCATTGGAAGACTATTTAAAATATTATCTATTCTTTCTTGTCTTCTTTGTTTTTTCTTTTGTCTCAATCTTTTTTCAACTTCTTTTAAACCTGAACCTTTTTCTCTTAAATCTTCTCTTTTTAATGTTAAATTCACAAAATGTTTTTTTACAGAATCATTACTTTTAAAAACTTTTCTTCTGTTAAAGTCATTGAATCTATAGATTCTCTTAGAACTATATGTTTTTATTTTCTTGTTTAAATATATTCTTTCTCCGCTTTTTAATCTTTTAACCTTTGTTTTATTAAGAGATCTTAAATTGTTAATAAAAAGCTGAATATTTGACTTTACTATCTTATTTACATCAGCTAGAGTTAATCTATTGTTTACATATTTTTCTATTACAATAGAAACTATATATATTATTGCTACCATTAATACAGCATAATATCCTTCATTTGTTTTAATAGTAGTTATATAGTATCCAGTTAAAGCAATAAATAGTATTAAAGAATATGTTCTATCTTCTCTATATCTCAAAGAAACTAATGATACAAATATTAGCATTAACATAATAATTGGTAATCTAATATGCCATATTAGTTCAGTTTGAGAAATTAAAGATAGAAGTAGTATTGATATTAAATAGATAGCAGATACATAGTTATAACTCATTCTTAATCTAGTAGTATTTTTTCTATAAAATAATTTATATACTATTAAAAAGTTAAAAACCATAATTGTTAAATTAAAGATATTATTAAAAATATCAAAATATTTTTCTTGATTAATTTTATTCTTAATAAAACTAATATGAGTTAAATATAGGAAAACAGATGAGTAAATCAAATAAATAAAAGTTACAAGAAAGAACTGTAATTTTTCTTTTCTTCTAACTTTAAATAAAATATATAAAAATAACATAAGTGGTATTATTAGTTTCGCAACATTTAATTTTAACAGTACATCATAAGAAGAAGTCTTTATATATTGTTTTAATACAAAATCAAAGATTGGTAATAATAATACAAAGAAATATACAAAATATTCAATTTTAAATATTTGTTTTTTATTCATATTCATCCTAACAATTTAAAATAATTAATAACTTCTTTTGTATATTTTTATCTTCTGTACTATTTTTTAATATGGTCTTTTTTCTCTTTTTTGCCTGATTCTCTATAATGTGCTAATAAGCTTACTTCAGTTAATGAATTATAATCCATATTAACATTCTCCTATAATTGTAGTATAAAACTTATTTCTTACATATGCAAGAAAGTTTATCTCTTAAATCTGTATGGTAATAGTTCATCTAGAGTAAATATTTTCACTTCATTATTGCCAATTAAGTAAATTGGAAAATCTCCATCCACAAATTCGTTCATAAATTGTAAACAATGACCACATGGATAACCATTATCGTCAAATTCTTCTTTATTGTCGTCTTTGCAAACAACAAATATTTTTTTGAATTTCTTTTCACCCGCAGATATAGCAGAGGCAAAAGCAGATCTTTCTGCACAAATACTCTGTATCCCTTCTTCAATATTTACACCTCTATAAACACCATTCTCTGTAAATAACAATGCAGATACTCTATATTTAGAATATGGTGAATGTGAATTATTTAAATTAGCTATTAATTCACTTTTGAAAATTTCAAAATCTTTTGATTCTATCATTATAACTCCTTTAATACTTATCTAGAAAGTTAAAATATTCTCCCTTACTTTTATATTGTATAATTGCCCCTAAATGAACATTTGATGAAGATCTATATATGCTTTTTTTAACATTTGGATTAAGCTTCTCTAAATTAATAATTAAATTTTTAACTATTGCTCTTTTAGAATTATCTTCACCATTTTTATTTATTGGACATTCAGGTGATACAAAACTTATTTTATTATATTCAGACCATTGAATAATACTCTTCTCATCTATTAAACAAAGTGGCCTAATTAGCTCCATATTTGTAAAATTATCACTTTTTAGTTTAGGCATCATAGTTTTATATTGTCCGTCCCCATAAAACATTTAAAAGAATTGTTTCAATTACATCATCAAAATGATGGCCTAAAGCTATTTTATTACATCCTAGCTTTTCAGCAGCTTCATATAATGATCCTCTTCTCATTCTTGAACATAAATAACATTTACCCCTTATTTGTTGTTCAGCTACTTTAAAAAAATCTGTATTATATTGTTTTAATTCTATTCCTAAATAATTTGCTGAACTTAAAATTTTATTTGTTACTTCTTTAGGATATCCTGGATTCATATTAATGAATTCTAAATCAAATTTAATTTTACTATGTTTTTGAATTTCTTGTAAACATTTAGCAAGTAAAAATGAGTCTTTACCTCCAGATATACAAACAGCAATTTTATCACCATCTTTTATCAAATCATATTTTTCAATTGCTTTAGAAAATTTTCTAAAAATATTTGGTCTAAATTTAGTAATTATACTTCTTTCAATTTCTAGTAATTCTTTCATACTCGTTCTATCTTTCTATCTTGTTTTTTAATTTTGTTATTATTATTTTCTTTATTAATATTCTTTTTATTAATGTTTTCGTTATTAGATTTCTTAGCTTCTTTTTGTTTATTGTCCTCATTAATAATTATAGGAAAATAGAGTGTTTTGGTTTTATCTATATAATAAACATCCTCTTTTTCTCTTTTAAAAACTTTATATAAAATTTTAAAATATATGTTTTTAATTCTTTCAAATATTCTTTTCAAATAATATTTAAATCTATTTGTAAATATTTTATATTGTTTTTTAATAAATGTTAGAACTCTATATGTTCTTTTATTAATTCTAGTTCTTTTAAATCTATTAATATCAATTAAAGTTTTTCTTTTTAATACTTTAATTTTATTTTTCTTTTTTTCTTTATTTATGTATCTTTTAAATTTCCTCTCATTTGCTCGTATTAATATTTTATCAAAAAAACTTATATTAAAATATTTGTTTTTTGTAAAACTTATATTGTTTTCTAATAAGAAATTATATATTTCTCTTAAATATAGTTTAATATTTCTTTCATCTAAATTTTTATTATTAGTTTTAAATTCTAATAATTCTTTTAATATAAAATACTCAATTAATTCAAAACTATTAGTATATAATGTAACATTATATTTATATGCTTCTAATATTTGTTTATATCTATTTTTAGCTTGATTAATTATTTCTTGTATATTAACATCTGCAACTAATTTTGTGTTTTTATTTAAATATTTAGCTATTGCTGTGTTTTTAACACAAGATATGCTTTTAATTAATGGTAACACCTTATATATATCAATTTTTGTATTAATAATATCAGGGAAAGAGAATATATTATTAATTAAAATTTCTTTTTTTATTACTATATTAAATCTTTGAATATCTATCTCTGTTAATATTTTATTTTTATAATTTAATTCTAATCTTTGTAGTGATTCATAAACCTTAGAAGGATTATACTTAAAGCCTTTAACTTTAGAGTTTTTATTATTGTATTTTTGCTTTGATATCTTAGAAAAATCAAATAATAATTCACTTTCTATTAAGTTTTTAATATGTTTTTTTTCTCTTCTTTGTTCTTTTTTTGTTTTTTTTGATATGGATTTTGTATATTTCTTATATACTTCTGATAAATTAATATCTTTTAATATATTAATATAATCTAAAACAAAAACATCATATTCAAACTCTTCTTGTATTTTCATAACTTCATAATATGTATTTTCTAAAGCTATTACATCTTGATTAAGTATGCTAATATATTTACCTTTAGCTTCAATGATTGCTTTATTTAAAAGATTGTTAATATTATTACTTTCATCTTGTATAACTCTAATATTATGATTCTTAGAGTGTTTGCTAAGAAGATTTAAAATAAAAGCATCTAAATCCGTATTATTTTTTCTTGTTGCTAATATTATTTCAAAATTAGCTATTTTTTGAGATAATATACTTTTAATACAATCATCTAAATGCTTATTTAAATATTCAATTAAAATAATAATGCTTAAATTCATTCTGCTCCTAATCTACATATATTAACCTCTTAATTATTCTTTTGTATTTTAAATTCGATGTTGAAAAACAATAAAATTTAGAATGATAAATCCCTATTTATAATATATTTATCATATAGCTCTTTAGTTTCTGGATCTTCTAATATTTTTTTCTGTCTTTCTTCTTCTTCTTTTTTTCTTTCTTCTATTACTTTGTCAGCAGGTCCAAAAACATGTTTGCCTTCATTGGCCCTTTTATTAACATAAATAAGGAAGAAAATTAATAAAAGAATTAATAATGATGCACCAATTATTGTATTAATTAATAACTTTTTTTGATCAAACTTTTCTAAACTTTTTCTAAACTTATCATATAAATCCATATATTCCTCTTTTCATTTGTTTTTATTCATCTTTTTTAGGTAAATTAGTATCTCTAAAAAACTCTTCAAATTCGTGTTCATTAATTTTTTCTTTTTCTAATAAAACTTTTGCAATTTCATGAACCTTGTGTTCATTATCTATTAATATCTTTTTAGCTAATTTGTATTGTGTGTCAATTATTTCTTTAACTTCAGATCCTACTTCTTTTGTTATATCATTACCAAAATATGCTAATTCTTGTTCATAATTAACATCTAATGAAACAGGACCTATTTTAGGACTCATTCCATAAACAATAATCATATTTTTCGCTATTTCTGTTGCTCTTTCAATATCATTGCTTGCACCAGTAGATATATCTCCAATAAACATCTCTTCAGCAGCTCTACCACCCATTAAAGAAGTAATTTGTTCTAATAACTCTGTTCTTGATAAATATGATTTGTCTTCTTCAGATTTATAACTAGTATATCCACCTGCAATACCTCTTGGTATTATAGATAATTCTTTCACTTTAGTTTGTGTTGATAGGAAAGTTGAAACAACTGCATGTCCTGTTTCATGATAAGCAGTAATAGTTTTATCTTTTTTAGATATTACTCTTTTTTCCTTTTCTAACCCAATCATAACTTTTTTAACAGCTTCATCTATATCATCTTTAGTGATTACTTTGTGTTCTCTCCTTGCAGCAATAATTGCTGATTCATTTAAAATATTATACAATTCTGCACCTGTAAATCCAGATGTCTCTCCTGCTAATTCTTTAAAATCAACATCTTCTGCAATTTTTTTGTTTTTTCCATGTAGTCTTAATATTTCTTCTCTTCCTATTAAATCAGGATTTGGTATTACTATTATTCTATCAAATCTTCCTGGTCTTAATAGTGCTTTGTCCAACATTTCTGGTCTATTTGTTGCAGCTAAAACTATAACATTTTCATCGGTTCCAAAGCCGTCCATTTCAACTAATAATTGATTTAAAGTTTGATTGTTTTCAGTTTCAGCTCCACCTGCTGAAGCTGTTCTACTTGAACCAATAGCATCTATTTCATCAATGAAAATTATTGATGGTGCAATTTTTCTAGCTCTATCAAAAAGTTTTCTAACTCTAGATGCACCTAATCCTGCAAACATTTCAATAAATTCAGAACCACTCATTGATATAAATGGAACTGAAGCTTCACCTGCAATAGCTTTTGCTATTAAAGTTTTACCTGTTCCAGGTTTTCCAAAAAGTAGTATTCCTTTAGGAATCTTAGCACCCATTTTTTCAAACTTTTTAGGATTTTTTAAGAAATCAACAACTTCTATTAATTCATTTTTTTCTTCATCTAATCCTGCAACATCAGAAAATTTAACACCAATATTATCATTTTCTTCATCATCATATATTTTACCTTTATCACCTAGACCCTGCATTTTAATTATCATTACAAAAAGTACTGCTAATATGATTGTAGGTAAGAAACTAAACAATGTAGACATTATTTTAATAAATAGACCTTGATCTTTTATTTCAAATATTACTTCATTACCAGAATCTATCTCTTGTTGTACTAATTTTACAAATTCATCAATACTAGGTAACAGCACAAAAACTGTTCTTTTCTTTTTATCATCTTTAACACCAAATAATTTTAGTAAACTTTCTTTATCTTCTTGCTTTTTAAGTTCTTTTAATACTTCTGGATTATCTTTAGCTTTTTCTTGCTTTTCTTTTATTTCATCATCATAAGCTTTTTGAGTTTTAATTACAGAAACAGATGTAGAACCTTTTGTCATTTCTAATTTTTCAATCTTCTTATCTTTTATATCATTTACTAAATTATTATAATTATATTTACTATCATCTGGCTTAGGATTCATTGCTGAACGAATTGAAAATATTATTATCCAAGATAGAGCAAAAACTATTAATAGAGTAAATATTAAGAAATACATTCTTTTTTTACTACTTTTTTTATTCTTTTTATCTTTTTTATTTTTATTTTTATTTTCTTCTTTAGTTTTATTTAAATCTTCTTTATTATCTTCCACTTTTTATACTCCTTCAGGTATTTCATCTTTTTCTTTTTCTTTATTCTTATTTTTATCTTTTAATTTTCTTTTTTCTTCTTTTTTCAATTCATTTTGTCTTTCTAATTCCTTCATTGTTTCTTCAGCATCTTTTTCATCATCTGCTAGTATCTTCTTTATTTGTTCTATATTTTTAACAACTGCAATATCATTATATTTTCTCTTCAAAAAATATAGTGAAACAAAAATATATATTGTATAAATTACAAAAAATATTATTAGTAAATCTATTTTAATTTTCAATATTTGTAAAGTTCTTAATATGTAAAGAATTGTGTAAACAAACAATGGTGCTGTCATCATAAAAAATGTTAATTTATTTATTTTCTTAAAATCAAAAGTCCTAATACCATTAATTGTAAATAATGTAATTAAAAATCTTCCTAAGAAAAATGCTAATAAAATTATAAGCAGAAACATAATTAGTCCTGTAATCATTCCAGAAATAACAATAACAAATTTCATTCTTAAAATATTATCTACTTGCTTTTCTACTTCTTTATTATCAAATACCTTATTATCTAAAAAATTTAATCTTGAATATTCTAATTTATCACCTGGTTCTACATAGATTGAAGACTTAGAAATCAAAATATATTGATCAACATTATCTATTTCATTTCTGTATTTTTCTCTTACTTTATAAATATCATCTACAGTATTTAAAATAACTAATCTACTAATATCTTCTTCTTTAAAAATAACATCTACATCACCATGAATTTCTCCATTTTTATATTCTATTTCTGGTAAATCTTTAACAATATCTTTAATATGTTCAATTTTGTGAATTAAACTTAAACCTACAAATATTCCTAAAATAATACTAATTATTAATACTAAAAGTACTATATATTTCTTCCATGTTAATTTTGATTCAATAGATTTATCAATTTTATCAAGTCTAATGGTAGAATAATAAATCGTTTTAAAAAATCCAATCTTTTCATCATTTTTATGTTCATTACTTTTATTTTTATTTTCAGCTTTTTTATCTACAGAATCATTAACATCATTATCTAGATTATCAACATTCATATTATCAATAATATTATTTATCTCTGAATCTTCTTTTAATGATGATACTACAATTTTTACCTTATCAATATCATCTTCATTGTTATCTAAATTATCATGATTATTCTTATTATCTTCCAATGTAGACCTCTCTTATTCTTTTTTTATCAAAATACTTTCATTTTCTTTATCTAAAATATCATATCCACTATCTAATATTTTATCTCTTAATTCATCAGCTAACTTATAGTCCCTTATATTTCTAGCTTCATCTCTTTTAATCTTTAATTCTAAAATGTCCTTAGGTATTAAATCATTATTGTTATTATTATCTATTTTATCTATATCTAGACTTAAAAATTCATCAAATTTTAATAGAAGATTTGCTATTTTTTTAGATTTCAAATCATTTCTAGCAGCTTCCCATACATATGATAATGCAACTGTTGTATTTAAATCATCATTAATTGCTCTATTAAAGGATTCTTCCCATTCTATAATTTTTTTGTCTAAATATTTATTACTATTATCTTTAGAATCATTATGTTCGATAAATAGATTTTTTAATCTATTTAATGCTATTTTTGCTGAATCTAAAGCTTCAAATGTAAAATTTGTTTTATTTCTATAGTTAGAAGAATAAAGGAAGTATCTAAAATCTAGTGCTGAATATCCCCTACTAATTAAATCAGAGACATAATAGACATTACCAAGTGATTTACTCATTTTAGTATTATCTACTACCAAGAAACCTGAATGTATCCAATAATTTGCAGGTATTTCTCCACTATGTCCTTTTGATTGTGCTATTTCATTTTCATGGTGATATTGAATATGATCAATTCCACCAGTATGAACATCAAACGGTTTTCCTAAATATTTCTCTGAAATTACAGAACATTCTAAATGCCATCCAGGATAAGATAATCCAAAGAAACTATCCCATTTCATAATATGATTTTTAGGTGCCTTAATCCATAAAGCAAAGTCAGTTTTATTTCTTTTTTCTAAATCATATTCTATTCTATTTTCAACATTTGTTTCGTCTTTCTCTATTTTTGAAAGCAATCCATATTTATCTAATTTAGATGTATCAAAATATATAGTGTTTGTTGTTTCATATGCAAAACCTTTATCTAAAAGTTTTTTAACATAATTCTCCATTTCTTTTATTTCATCTGTTGCTCTAATAATCTTTTCGGGTTTATCAATATTTAACAATTTAGTATCTTCAAAAAACAACTCTTCATAGTATTTGGCTATCTCTTCTGGAGTCTTACCTTCTCTTCTAGCAGCAAGTATCATTTTATCTTCACCAGTATCACCATCTGAAACAAGATGTCCAACATCTGTTATATTCATAACTTGGTAAACATCATAACCATTATATTTAAACAGTTTTCTCAACATATCATTAAAAACATATGTTTTTAAATTACCAATATGTGCCCTATTATATACAGTAGGACCACATGAATACATTTTTACCATATTCTTAGTAATAGATAAAAATTCATCTTTATTTTTAGTTAAAGTATTATATAAATAAATTTGCATATTTACCTTTATGGTTCTTCTGGTTCTTCTGGTTCTTCTGGTTTTTCTTCTTCAGATTCTTTTAATTCTTTAATTTTTGCTATTGCTACATTTAATTTATCTTTTGATTCTTGGGGTACTAATGCCTTAGCTGGAGCTGATAATTTGTTATATGCAGTACTTGCAGCATTAACTTTACCCTCATCTGCTAATGTCAGTGCATCTACATTTGGTAATTGAGCAATCATTTTTGTAACTTGTTCAGCTTTATTCTTGTTATCTACTTCAATTTGAGCACATTTTGTACACTTATTAGTTGGTGCTTTATATTTTCGGTCTGCTGATCTTAAATTATTATCTTTCTTTAAAAATACTTTTTTTACTCTATTATCGCAATTATCACTTGGTAAAAGTCCAGACACTTTACATACTTCTATTTCTTCATGATGATCACATTTTTCACTAGGTTCTGTTCCTTCAGCAAAATATTCTTTGTATACTCTATTTCCTCTTGGATCTTTAGAACAGAATTTATCTGGTAATTTTCCAGAATCTCTACATACAGATATTTGAACTACCCCTTCAGGTTGAACAAATCTTGCACCTGATTTATAGTATTTTGCATGTATTGGTCTCATAATATTTCTCCAGATTAAACCTGCAGGGTTAACATCATACCAACGGATATATTCTGCTACATCAAAACCATACCAAGCTGCTGCTGTTAATTTTGGAGTAAATCCACATAACCATCTATCTCTATCATCATTTGTTGTACCTGTTTTTACACCTGTTTCAAATCCTGAAATAGCTGCATAATATCCTGTACCTTCTGGCCCAACAACTGTTGAAGTCATAATTTTTTGAAGTATGAAAGCATTTTGTTTGCTTAAAACTCTTTCTTTTCTCTGTTCTGGTTTTAATACTACTTTTCCATCTTTGTTTTCCACTTTTAACAAAAACGTTGGTTCAATAAATACACCATCATTTGCTATAGCAGCATATGCACCAGCTACTTGAGTTGAAGAAACTCCATATGTTAGACCACCTAGCGCAAGAGAAGAAATATTTTCATCTTCTTTAACTATTCTAAATCCATTTTTTCTTAAATAATCTGCCGAAGTTTTTTCTCCCATATCTCCTACAGCTTTTAAGAACACAATATTATTTGAAACTTCTACAGCTTTTCTTATATTAGTATATCCTCTATAACCATAACCAAAGTTATTAAAGCCTCCATAAGGTGTATCATCATAAACAGTTGCAGCTGTCAATTTGCCACTTTCTAAACCTGGTGCTACAACTCCTATAGGTTTCATTGAAGATCCTAATTGTCTTAAAGTTCTTGTTGTTCGATTCCAATCACCTTTATACATTGTAACTTGATCACCAAGACCTCCAACTGCTACTAATACTTGACCTGTTTTATGATCAATAATTGTTATAGATGCTTGTGATTTAACATAATTACCTTTTTTATCTTTTGTCTTTCTACTTGTAATTCTATAATACTCTTTCTTCATTTCATTTTGTGCTATTGTTTGCATAGCTGAATTTTGAGTAGTATATATCTTATATCCACCATTATATAATTGCATTTCTGCTAATTCTCTAGAAATTTCCTTTTCTTTCATTAACATTACTATAACTTCTTCAATTGCCGCATCAGTGATGTATGAATATTTTAATGTTGATTTAGATTTCTGACCATTTTTGAATTTTAAACCTTTTTCTACTTCTTCAACTGCTTTATTATAGTCTTCTTCTGAAATCCATTTTAAATCTTTATATATTTTATCTAGAACTGTTAATGTTCTATTATTAATCTTTTCATGCTGTAATTCTTTTGCTTTTTCAAGTTTTTTCTTTTCCTTATCTTTTTTTGCTATTTTATCATCTTCATCAATCTTTTTAGCTTCTTTTTCACTTAAATCTTTAGCAGATACTAAGAATGGATTATATGCATTTGGCATATGATTAATTCCTGCTAAGAAAGCTGCTTCTGCAATAGTTAAATTTTTCTGTGATTTTGCAAAATAGTAATCTGCACCTAAAGCAACTCCATGAATATTATCTCCACCAATAAATATTACATTTAAATACAATTCAAGTACTTGCTCTTTGCTTATTTCTCTTTCCACTTGTAATGCTCTTGTAATCTCTCTTACTTTTCTTCTCCAATTTTGGTCATCATCATCAGTAATATTTTTAATTAATTGTTGTGTTAATGTGCTTGCACCATAATCAGAAGAACCACCTTTTAAAATGTATTGTACAGTAGCACCAAAAGTTCTTTTAAAGTCAACACCCTTATGTTTATAGAATCTTTCATCTTCAATAGCAATATACATTTTCGGTACATAATCTGGCATGTCTGATAATGTAATTATTTCTCTTTTCTCATTTTGAGCTAATGTTGCAACTAATTTCCCAGATCTATCATATACTGTAGAATTTTCTTTATTAATTACCAAATCTTCTTTTGTTAATGGTTTCTGATTTCCAAACACACCATAAACATAGGCAAATACAACACCTACTCCTATTAATATTAAAACTAAGAACAATAATATAGCTGCTCTTAAAATAATTCTGAATTTAGAAAGTTTCTTTTTATTTTTCTTTTTACCTTTTTTGTTACTTGTAGTACTTTTCTTGCCTTTAGCTGTTTTTTTGTTGTTTGCTAAGTTTTTACTATTAGATCTTTGATTATTTCTTCTATTTTTTTTAGAAGATCTTTTTCTTTTTTGAGTTCTTCTTGGCATAACCTCTTCCTCTTCTTTATTTCCATTGCTTTTAATATTTGCAATTGAATATTCATCAAGATCTTTATCTAAAGTATTTTCAAAAGTTTGCAAATCAGTTGTATCACTTTTAGATAAACTTGTTTTCCCTTTATTTAATTTTGATTCAATTTCTTCAGAATTAATAATTTGAGTTGCATCATCAACAGGAGTATATTTATCTCCATATTGTTTTTCCATCTCATTTATTTTTTTTAATTGTTCCTCAGTTAATTTTTCAATCGAATCAGTATCTGTAATCTTTAGATCATCTTCTTCTATCATTTTAAACCCCATAAATCATATTTTTGTAGATATTTATATGTTTTTTGTATGTGTTTTTATATATTTACTATATTTAATTATTATATTATAGACTACTTTAAAAATAAAGAACACATATTTAAAAAAGTTGTTTTTCATACAAATTAGCTAAATAATAACAATATTAATAAAAAAATAACTTTTATATATATTAAAATATTATTTAGAATTATTATATATAATAGTATATATCAAAACAAATTTTATTACAAAAGAAATTAAAAAAAAAGCGAGAAAATCTCACTTTTTATTTAATATTTGTATTTATTAATACTATGTTTTAAAAAATTATTATATTAATATTTATTTAGTTTTCCAAATATCAATAATTACATTCTTTAGATCTAATTCTTTATCTTTTATTTCAAATTGGAATAATGATTCTTCTAGCTTATCTTCTAATTGAATTAAGTCATATGTAAAATAGATATTAGGTATATCTATTTTATTTAAAAGCAATTCCTTATATACTTCAACAATATGTTTTTTATCTTCACATATAATTATTAATTCTGTGTTTTTTGCATTAGAATCTATTTTAAAAAACTCTGAATAAATTTTAAATCTAACAAGAAAATCATCTTCTTGGTCTCTTCGTACAGATTCAACTAAAACATTCATCTTTTTCTTTAATTCTTTATTATCAAAATGAATTATACCTTTAGTAAAAAGTTTTCTATTATATTGTTTTGAGATTATTTCAAATTTAGACTCATCCGAAACATATGATTTATTTTTTAATACATGTGCTATAATCATTTGATTAGCTGCTAATCTTCTTTTTAAACTACCTACTAATTTAGTATTATCTGTAGCTTTCCATTCTGATATTATATTTCTTGCATCAAGTAAATATTTACCGTTTTTTTCCAGTGAATAAACTTTATATGCTGATTTCTCATCAAAAGTTGAAAAATAGCATCTAGATAGAAGCTTTCCTTTTAACATTT
>CAZLWI010000013.1:0-17061 GCA_964563525.1 uncultured Lachnospiraceae bacterium
CTGTTGGTGTATAATTTACATAGTCTCCTACTTTTAAATCTTTAGGTATTGTAAGTTTTCCTTCACCCATTAATGCTTTTACTTCTTCTGTTGTTAATTCTGCATTATTTACTCTATCTATTACTTTTGTTTTATCTTCATTATATGTAAATGCTTTATTATCTGCATCTGTGTTACCTATATAGTCTGCTTCAAAGTTTGTAAATCCATATTCATCATTTGCTGTATCTACCATTTTAGCTGCTACCATTGTTGATATTCTATCTCTTGTTTCTGCTTGTTTGCTTATTATTTTTGCTTCATTAGCTTTTGTTATCATTCCATCAGGACCTATAAGTACTGATATTGATACTGCTGCTAATATTAATAGTATTATTATTGTTACTACTAATGCTATTAATGTTACTCCTTTTCTCATTTGTTTACTCCTTTGTTTAATAATTAATTATATTTATTTATATTTTTTTGTTTTGCTTTTTTGGGTTTCTCCTCTTTAACAAATGCATCTATTAAAGTTTTCTTTAATATTAATGTTTAGTTTTTGGTTCTTCAGTATCATCTATTTCTTTTAACATCTCTAATGCAGAAATTAATACTGACTCTACTTTAGCTTTGTAAATTTGTGATTCTTTTTTTAACTTATCTAAAGCTATATTCTTTTGTGTTATTTCATCATTAATATCATTTAATCTGTCAACTACTTGAAGATTAGCTTCTTGAATTATTTGTTCTGCTTCTTTTCTAGCTAAAGATTTCATATTATCTGTAGTTTCTTTGGCCACAACTAAAACTTCTTGAAGCGCATTTTCTAAATACTCATATTGCTCATTTTTTGCTTCAAGATTTTCTATGGTTTCTTTCAAGTCTAGACATTCTCTCATCATACTATCATAATCTTTTGATATTTCATCTAAGAAATCGTCTACCTCTCCAGCATTATATCCTTTAAAACTTTTAGTGAATTGCTTGTTGTCAATATCTAATGGTGTAAGCACTGAATTCCTCCTTTAAACTAACTTCTCCAAGGTACTGCCATTTTAGTTTCAAGTTTTGTTTCTTTTGTATCATTTATAATTTTATAATTATATGGAGCTACAACGAAAATCGAATTAGAAACTTTTTCAATACTTCCTTCTGCAAACTGAACTGCTCCAGCCATGTAGTCTATGATTCTTCTACCAGTATCTTTTTGAACATACTCTAAATTCAATAGTATTGAACTTTTGTTTTTTAATAATTCACAAACATCTTTCGCATCTTCAAAACTTGATGGTTTCACAATCATCATATTAACTGTTTGTTGGTTTTCTGGCATAGAAACAACTTTATTTCTTGACCACGGGAATTTGGTATCTTTGCTTTTCGCTATTTCATCCTCTCCCTCTTCTTCCTCATAATAATCTTGATCATCATATTGTTCACTCTCATCTTCATAATATTCTTCATCTTCACTGCTATTCACAAATTTTGAGAAAAAATTCTTAATTCCTTCTGGCACCATTTACTCCTCCTAAATATACATATATTATACTATTATTATGTTTTTTAAAAAGCTTAAAGTCAAACACTGGTATTTATTATTTCAAAAAAAATATATAGATGTAACAAAGAAGAAATATTATTTTGTTTATATCATCATCTATTTTCTTTATTTGGATTAACAAAGATTTCATCATTTTCATTAATTGTTACTCTATCTTCTGTTATTTTTAATTTCATTTTCTTAAGTTCATCTGTAGAGTAATTACCTATTAACGAATAATCATTAGTTTCTTTTACTATTTTAACAAGAAGCTTTTCTTTAAAGCCTGCTTTATTTCTTATTATATATGAATACTCACCATCTTTAATAATAGATTTATTATTTACTTTTAAGCCTATGTCTTCCCACCAGATTATTTCAATTTTTACTTTTCTATATTGTAATAATTTAATTGCTTCTGTACTTATCTTTAAAACGATGATTTTTTTATTTTTACCACTATCATTAATAGTTGCAATAGTTGTCATTGCTTCAACTTCATTTGCAATTCTAACTTTAATTTTATCTCCTACTTTAACATTATTTACAAACTCTGATTTTGGAGTAACAACCAAATAAGTTACAAAATTATTTATAATTTTACATTTGTTATTTGTCTCTGGAATTATACTCCCTGATTTAATATCATATTCGGAAATATTTTTTTCATTTATCTTATCCAGATTTTTAATATCAAATTTATCTTCGTATTTATCTACTCTATATGAAACAACTCCTGCCATTGGTGCAGATATAATTTCAGATTTATCAGTTAATGTTTTTTCAATTGATTTCTTTTCATCTAAAAGTTTTTTTATTTTTGTTCCTTCTTTAGAAAGTTCACCAGCAATACGAGCTTTGTGTAATATTTCATCATTAATATTTTTTTCAAAATTTAAAATTTTAGATTGTTGATTTATTGAATTTATTTCTAAAAGTTTAGACTCGATAGAATTGTCTAATACTACATTTTCTGGTGAATTAATATTATCTTGTTGTTCAATTAAATAGTCTTCTATTTCTTGATCAATCTTTGCTATCCTATCTATTTTCTCAGTTTCCTTATTAGCATAATATCTAAAAACTCTATCCCCTTTAGAAACTTTTTCAGCTTCAAATTTTTCTTTTTCTAATATTCTATTTGAATTATCAGTAATAACTTTCTCTTCTCTTAATATTAAAGCATCAACTACTTCTTCTTCTGATAAAATATCTTTCTTAATTAAAAACATTTGAGAAGGTTCAATAATAAATTTGAAAGACTTGTATAAAAAAATAATAGATACTAATAACATGAGAACTGCTATTAAAATAACTATTATTCTTTTTTTAATTTTTGATTTATTTTTATCCATTATTTTTATTACTTACACTTTATATTTTTACTTACTTTTTAACTTATATGTTTTCTAATATTTCTTTTAAACACTTATCTTTATCATTTGCATCTAACCATATTGCATCATTCTTTTTAAACCAAGTAATTTGTCTTTTAGCATAATTTCTACTTCTTTGTTTTATCATCTCTAACATTTTTTCATATGATATATCATTATTTAAATATTCTAATACCTCTTTATATCCTATTGCTTGACCTGATGTTTTAGAGAATTTATCTTTAATACTTTTTACTTCTTCTAATAATCCTTGTTCAAACATTAAATCTACTCTTAAATTAATTCTATCATAAAGTATTTCTCTATCCATATTTAAAACAAAAAGCTTAAATTCTATATCATCTATTTTTGTTCTATTCTCTTCTTCTATTTCTGTTTTAGTCTTACCTGTAACATGATAAATTTCTAAAGCTCTTATTATTCTTCTTGAATCTATTTCTGATATTTTATTTGCTGATAGAGGGTCTATATCCTTTAGTTTTTGATATAATATTCTTAATTGATTTGGATTTTCTTCTATTTCTTTTTCTAATTTTTTTCTATATTCTAAATCAATATTTTCTTCATAATTAATTCCATATAATAAAGAGTTAAGATATAATCCTGTTCCACCAACTATTATCGGTCTTTTACCTTTTTTTATTATTTCATTAATAATCTTTCTTGCATCATTACTAAATTCTGATACAGAATATTCTTCATTAGTTTCTTTTATGTCTATTAAATAATGTGGTATTCCCTCTGCTTCTTCTTTAGTCACTTTTGCTGTACCAATATCCATATATTTATATATCTGCATTGAATCTGCAGATATAATTTCTCCATTTATATGTTTTGCTAGTTTTATACTAAGAGAAGTTTTACCTACTCCTGTTGGTCCAGCTATTATTGGTATTATCATCTTCTTGCAAACTTTCTTTCTAGATCTGCTTTTGTTAATTTAATTGCTGTTGGTCTTCCGTGTGGACAAGTAAAAGGATTTTGTAATCTTAACAGATCATCTAATAATGCTCTTATTTCTTTTTCATCTAGCACCATATTAGCTTTAACTGCAGCTTTACAAGCTATAGTTGATAAGAATTTATCTTCTATTTCATCTTTACCTGTAACATATGCTGAATCAATTTCATCTAATATGTCTAAAAATAGTTCTTTTGTATTAAGTATTTCTATCATACTTGGCACTGCAACTAATTTAATTGTATTAATTCCAAACTCTTCTAATTCAAATCCTGACTTTTTAAATACTTCAATATTTTTTCTTACTATTTCCATTTCTCTATATGATAAAGTTATAACATCTGGAAGTAATAATGCCTGACTATCTTTATATTGATCATTATAATAATTAAACTTTACTTCTTCATATAGTAATCTTTCATGAGTTGCATGTTGATCAATCATATATATTGAATCTCTCATTTCAATTACAATATATGTACCAAAAACAACACCTATAACTGAGTATAATGGAATATCTGAATCTTTAAATAATGTAAGATCTGGTGTTTTAAACGCTTGAGAAACATTAATACTTTCTTCAAATGCTCTTTTCTCTTTTTGTTCTTCATATGACTCTACACCAAAAGCTCTTTTATACATTTTAGCAAAATCAAACTTACTTCCAACAGTTTCTTTTTGTGCTTGTTCTAATTCTTCTTTTTCTTTTATTTCTTGTTCTAATATTTTATTTATTGCATCAAAATCTAATACTCCTGTAATTTCACCCTTTTCAATCTTCTGAGCAATTAAATTTCCCGCAATATTTTGAGCTTCAATTTTATTATCTGTTTTTTTATCTAAGCCAATACCTTTACTAATTTGTTCTAAAATATTTTTCTTAGGATCTTCTTCTCTCTCTTCAACAAAAGATTCCTCTGCTGCTGACTTAAATCCAGCTGTTTCATCAATAATCTCTTTAGATGACAATTCTGTTTTTTCTACTTCTTTTAATGATTCTCTTTCTTCGTCTGCTAATGGCTTTAACTCTGGTGTTTCAGTAATAGCTTCTTTAGCAATAATTTCTTGTACTCTAGATAAAATACTTGTACCGTTTAGACTATCTAATTCCCTTATTTCATCTTTTAGTTTTTCTATTTCTTGTTCAACTTGTTCTTGGATTAATTCTTCTTTTTCTTCTTCAACTATTTTATCTTCAAGTTGTTCTTGTTTTTCTTTAACTGCTTCTTCAGGTTTTTCTTCAGCGACTTCTTTAACTGGAGTTTCAATTTTATCTTCAATTACTTCTTCTGTTACTACTTCTTCTTCAACTCTTTCTTTTAAATAATCTCCTGGCTTATATGAATCAAAAATTGCCTTATATTTATCTTCTGCTTTTCTTTGTTTATCTAAT
Organism: uncultured Lachnospiraceae bacterium; assembly: GCA_964563525.1. Taxonomy (GTDB): domain Bacteria; phylum Bacillota; class Clostridia; order TANB77; family CAG-508; genus CAZCCM01. The sequence continues at coordinate 5,273 of CAZLWI010000013.1, forward strand.
TCTTCTTCAATTTGCTCTTGAGTTAATTCTTCTTCTACTATTTCTTTACTATCTTTAATTTCTTGTTCTATTTCTGATTCTTGTTTAACTTGTTCTTCAATAATTTCATTTTCAACTTGTTCTTGCTTTTCTTCTATTATCTCTTCATCAACTTTGTTCTGTTCTTCTAATTCTTCCCTTTGCTTAATATCTTCTCTTTGTTTAGATTCTAATTCTTGTTTTTCTTCTTCAACTTGTTCTTTATATCTATTTAAAATTGTATGAATATTTAATGCTGATGTTTTATCAATTTGTTCTTGTAGTTTAGATAATTTTTCTGTGCTTTGTTCTTCACCTATCCAATCAAATCTAGGTAAATTAGCAATACTTATTTCTTCTTCATCACCCTTTTCAACTTGTTCTTGTTTCTCATTTTCTGCTTGCTCTTTCAACATATCTTGGTAAGAGAATTTTGGATTACTCATTAATTTCTCATAAATTTCTGAATGTTTTTTTTCTAATTCTTCTTCTAACTCTTTATCTGATTTCTTATCTTTGAAATTAAAGAAGCCTGCTTTCTTTTTATCTTTTAACATATTTACTTCTGGTTGTTTTAATACTTCATCTACAGATTTTTCAGTTGCTGTTACATCTCCTGTTACTGCTGAATAACTATTAAGATGAGTAAAATTATTTTCATCATATTTAGGTACAAAAATATTTTCAACTAATTCTGATTGAGATAATGCCTTACTTATAGCTCCATTTACTGCTTTAAAAGCTTCTTGTTCATCTTTAAATCTAATTTCTTCTTTTGTTGGATGAACATTTACATCTATTAAGCTTGGATTTATTCTAATATCTAATATGCAAAAACCAAATCTTCCTAATGGTATTAATCCTTTAAAAGCTTTTGTTGTTGCAGAAGTTAATGTTGCATCTTTTATAAATCTACCATTAACAAAGAACATTTGGTTTCTTCTATTTGATCTTGCTATTTCAGGTTTTCCTACTATTGCATTTATTTTAATATTTTCTGTTTCAAAATTTGTTTCTATTATTGAATTAGCAATCTCTTCACCAAATATACTATATACTACAGATTTAGTATCTCCATTACCTATTGTTTGAAGAATTACTTTACCATTATTTACTAATTTAAAAGCTATATCTTTATTTATTATTGCTAGTTTTCTAACTATTTCTTCAATATATCCTGCTTCAGTATAATCTTTTCTTAAAAATTTATATCTTACTGGTGTATTAAAAAATAGGTCTTCAATTGTGATTGATGTTCCTTCAGTTGCACCTGTTGGTTGTAAATTTATTACATCACCTGCTTCTAAATTAACTTTAGTCCCTATGTTTTCTTCTTTAACTTTAGTAATTAATTGAATTTTAGAAATGGCAGCAATACTTGCTAAAGCTTCACCACGGAAACCCATAGTTTCTACTTCTTCTAAATCTTTAGATGATCTTATTTTACTTGTTGCATGTCTTTCAAATGCTAATTCAACATCATCTTGTTTAATGCCCTTTCCATCATCTGTAATTCTGATTAAAGAAATACCCCCATTTTCAACTTCAATGGTAATATTTTTTGCTTCTGCATCTATAGAATTTTCTACTAATTCCTTAACTACTGATGCTGGTCTTTCTACAACTTCACCTGCAGCTATTTGGTTTATTGTTAATTCATCTAATTCAACAATATCTGCCATTTAATCCTCCCCTAATTTAGAATGCAACTTTTGCGTAATCTACAATTTTTTTAATTTCTTTTGCAACTGTGTCTGGATATTTTTTACTTATTATATCATTTATTGTATCATAACCATACTGTTTTAAAAAGGCATCTGTCTCATACTCTATTCTCTGTAAATCCTTCATTTTTCTAGCATCTTTACCTATTGGTAAATTCTTATATGATTTTTCTAATATTAATTCCGCAACTTTATCAATATCTATTGAAAAATTATACTGTATTGTATTTTCAACAATTGCTAATTTTTTAATTATATTTTGAATATATTCTTCTTGATCATCCATATTTTCATCTTTAAACATAGTAATATATGCTAAGATTTCATGGATACTATAGTTTTGCTCAATACTTAGTTCTTTTGCTAATTCCTCTTCTATTTTTTCAATTTTATATTCTGCTTCATAAATTTTAAATTCTTCAATTTCTCTTTTCCCAGATAGAAATGTTAGGATTTTTTGCATAGGTGATCTTGTATCAATTTCCTCTATTTCTCTATCAAGTATATCAATATGTCCTTTAGCTATATTAGTAAGAACATAATCTGTTATTTGTCTTTTTAACTCATTTTCTTCTATTAATGCTAATTCATCAAATCTATCTATTGAAGTTCCTGGCTTAGCTGATTTAGCATTATTAAAATAGTTTATTAAAATTCCTATTTGATTATCATTATCTAATATCTTTTTATATCTTATTTCTTTTACTTCATTTCTTTTACCATCACTTGTTAGAGTAATATAGTAATCTTCAAAATCTTTATATATATTATCCATTAAACTAAATAATTCCAGAGCTGCTTCTCTTATTTTAAATCCATCTGCAACAGCTAAATACTTTGCACCACAATCTGCTGCAATTTTAGCAAATTTTTGTTCTATTTTAATTAATTCTTCTGATCTTTTTAAAATTTTCTCTGCTTCTTCTTTATTTGATTTTAAAGCCTTTTGCAATTCTACAAAAAACTCTTTCTCTTCTTTTGTTAGATTTTCAGCTTTTTTAATTTTAGTTCTTTCTAGCTCTATTTCCATTATGGCATCAGCAAATATTTTCTTTAAATATTCTTTAATATCTTTCTTCCATAACTCAATTACTTGTAAAGCTGTTTCCATTTCATCTTGATTTTTATTAAAGCCTTCGATATCTTTTTCAATTTCTTTCCCTAATTCCTCTATCTTTTCAGTTAATTCAATTTTTTCAATTTCTCTATTTTTAATTGTTGTAACATCAGTATCATTTTTTAATTCTTCTTGTTTTTTTTGTATCTCTAATAATTCTCTTTTTGCATTATTTAAATTAATAGTATATATATGATTTTCTTTTTCCTTATCATAATATTTTTTCAAATTATCTGATTGTTCAGAGGCTCTTGATAATACTGCTTTCAATATACTATCAGAAATCTTCTTCTGACTTGGATATGTTATATTACTAAATTTAAATTTAACAAAGGTTCTTCCTTCGATTTCTTCTATTTTGTCTGTTTGCTCTATAGTATAAGGTGGTGCTAATATAACTGTTTCTAAAATATTTATTTCTTCCTTAGTTATATATGCAGGTATATTTTTAAGTTCTGCTTCTATTATTACTAAATCGTCAATATCATAGTCTTTAGTCTTAGCTACAAATTGATCTTTAGTACCAACAAGTAATCCTAAATATTCCTTATTTGAAGCAAATGCATCAAATTCTTTTAAAGACATTGGAATATATACTTTTTCTAATTTATGTTTATTATTTAGTTCATCTTTAAAAATAGCAAGATAAAGTTTAGAAAAATATTCTAATACTTCTTCTGTTTGTTTATAGTATTCCCAAATATCTTTTTCAAAATTACCTAATCTTAGATTATTTGCTAAATCATCAATTACAAAATTTAAATATTTTAGTTTATTATCTTCCAAAATCTTTTTTATTGCTAATTTTTCTTCCGGAAAAATATAATAATCATTTGTTCCCATTATTCTTAGCTCCTTTTTTCTCAGAATATTTTTTTAATTTCTGATAAACTAAATAATTAACTGTACCTCTTGGATATTCACCATTTGCATTCATTTTACCACTTGGTACTCCTGTTAATATTTCTATTCCCTCATCTATTGTTGAAATTGCATATATATGAAATTCCTTTTTCTGTACTGACTCTATTATTTCATCAGATAAATGAAGATTATCTATATTTTGTTTCGGTATTATTACTCCTTGATTTCCTGTTAAACCTTTTATTTTACAAATTTGGTAAAAACCTTGTATTTTTTCATTTACTCCACCTATTGGTTGAATAAATCCTTTTTGATTTACAGAACCTGTTACAGCTATTTCTTGTGATAAAGGAAGATCTGCAAGTGATGAAAGAATTGCATATATTTCAGTTGAAGATGCACTATCACCATCTACCTCTCCATATAGTTGTTCAAAAACTATACTTGCTGTTAATGATAAAGGGAAGTTCTGTGCGAATTTTTCACCTAAATATCCAGATATAATAAGTACACCTTTTGAATGTGAAGGTCCAGACATTTCTATTTCTCTTTCAACATTAACTATTCCTCTATTACCTAAAAATGTATTTGCTGTAATTCTTGAAGGTTTACCAAAAGCATAATCACCGAATACAATAACACTTAACCCGTTAATCTGACCTATTTGTGATCCTTTTGTATCTATTAATAATAGGTCTTTTTCTATCATTTCAGTTAATTTATTGTCATATTTCTTTATTCTTTCTATTCTTTCTAAGAAAGATTTCATTACATATTCTTCAGTTATAACTTTTTCTTTACTTGCTTTTGCCCATGTTGAAGCTTCTGCAACTAATTTGCCAATTTCAGCAAAATTAGTAGATAATTTTTCTTTATCATCTGCTAACTTAGAAGCATATTCAACAACTCTTGCCATTGCTTCATTATTTAATGGTAATAATGATTCTTGTGCACAAAAAGAAGCAATAAATTTAGATAGTTTTTCAATATTTTCTTTAGACTTTGAAGCAGTTTCTTCAAATTCTACTTTAATTTTAAATAATTTTTTGAAGTCTTCATCATTTTGTAGTAAGAATTGATATACATCTGCATGACCAATTAATATTACTTTAACATTTAATGGCATATGTTCAGGTTTAAGTGTAACTAACAACATTGGTACTTTTTGTTCAGGATTAGCTTCTATTCCTAATCTTTCTACTTTTAATGCTCTTTTTAATATTTCATAAGCCATTGGTGTAGAAAGTAGTTCTTTTGCTTGAAATACAATATATCCACCATTTGCTCTGTGTAATAATCCTGATTGTATCTTTTTATAGTCTGTAACTAATGTTCCAAATCTATTCTCATAATCAACTTTTCCAAATATATTTTCAAAAGTATAATTAATATCCATTATAACTGGAGCACCTTTTGTTTTAGAATTATCTACAAAAAGATTTACTTCATAATTTTCCCAAGGTTTAAATTGTGGTTGTTGCATTTGTTGATTAGGTGTAGGACAATCAGAAAAATCTCTTTTCAAAAATTCATCTAAATTATCCAAAACATCTTCTTTCACTGTTCTTAGGAAATATAGTATTTTAATATTTTCTTTAAATTGATCAATAATTGGTACTAATTGTTTGTCTATTACTCTATCAGCTATTTGTCTTTGCCAATCTTTTAAATTACCATCTTTTTTTAATTCTAGTTCTTTTATTATTGCTAAAGCTTCAAATATATCTTCTTGTATATCTTTAGATTTAGCTTCAAATTCTATTTTTATCTTACTATCTAATTTCTCAAAATCATCTTTTGATAAAGTTATACCATCAACAACAGGTAACATAAAAACACCATTAGAACTCTCTACTACTTCAAATCCCTTGGGTTTTGTTTTTAAATTTAATTCTTTAATTATTGATTTCTTTTCTTTTTCAAATTCTTGACTAATTAATTCTTTTTCTTTTTCTAATTGATCTTCTTTAAATGCATTTTGAAGATATGTTCTAATTGAAGATATAAAAGTACTCATGGAATTTTTAAATTCTAGTCCTTGTCCTGCAGGAAGTCTAATTGATAAAGGCTCATTTGGATTTTCAAAATTATATACATAACACCAATCATCAGGTGTTTGACCTTTTTCTGCTTTATCTGACAGATATTTCCTAATATACATTGTTTTACCAACACCAGTTGGTCCCTCAAAATATATATTATATCCTTTAACATTTATTTCTAAACCAAAATCAAAAGATTTAATTCCTCTTTCTTGTCCATAAATTAATTCTGTAGTATCTAAAACAGTATCTAAAGGATTAAAATTAAGGTCTTTAGAGTTTATTTTAGCTTTTAAATCCTTTGGTAAAAGCTCATTTTTCCTAATCATTATCTCTCCTCTTTTGTAATAAAAAATATATTTTTTCTATATCTATTATATTTTTTAGAAACTAATATTTCAAGTATATTACAAAAATATATATGTAAAAAAGATAAATGATTTAAAAATTATAATTAAATCATTTTTTAAATCAAATTAGTATGTTAATAAAATTAGTATAGATACAAAAAAAGAAGGAGAAAGTAATTACTTTCTCCTCCTAAAGGTCATTTCTTAGGTTTTTCAACTACCTCCCCTTTAGGAAAGGCAAAAATCAACCAAACCATAGCACATGCCATTACTAGCACTGCCAGGGACTCCCAAAAGAACCCCCACTTTAGGACTGGAATCGTAACAATAGCTAGGATTACTCCAAACAGCAACACTAACCACATAATGGTCAATACAATCTTCTGCTTCCGAATGGAAGCAAAAACAACTGCCGCCAGCGATATTACTACCGCTAATACAAAGGATTTTCCTAAAAATAGGAAAGCTGTTTTAATAATTGTTTCGAAGTTATTCATTTTTTTCTCCTTTAGTTCTTTGCCAGTATAATGGCATATGAATAATTTATGTAACTATATTATATTATACAAAACTTGTTTTATCAAAGAATTTTGTTGTATTTATATTAATTTTATGTATCAAATTAAATTAATAAAGTTGATAAAAGTTGAATAGATTATATAGATTATTTAAAATAAAAAAGAGAGAAAGTATTTACTTTCTCTCTTAAAGGATAGCAACCTCATTTGTCATCTTCAATAAAAATTCTTGAACCAAACCAAATTAGAGGTATAGCTATAATGGTAACACCCATCCCTTTTAACCATAAAAACTCTCCATATTCAATACAGAAAATTCCTACACAAAACAGTAAAAGAACAGCTGTTGTACATAATGCAAGCAAGATACTAAGTATAGCTTTTGCTTGCAAATAAATTGAAACATATGCAGCAAATTTAATTGTTGCATAAACCAATGTCGCTAAAATAATTACTTGAACTATAGCGAGAAGATTGATTCCAATAAGTTGCCAGACATCCATGATGATCTCCTCCTTTTCAGTTTTGCCTGTATAACATACTAGCAAATAATTATAACTTATTTTGATTATAACATTTTATATTTAATTGTCTATAAAAAAAGAGAGGAAGTAAATACTTCCTCTCTTCGAGGTTTCATTAGTGTTTTCTAATCTTTCTTTTTATAAAATCTTTTATAGATTTAAAAGGAATGTTATAAAAACACCACATGATTGCTGCAAAGATAATAGATGTAGACCAAATAATTGATGCAATCTCTAATGCTATGCTCATAATAACCATGTCGAAATACCTCCTATAAATATTTTTGCCAATATATTCATATCGACAAATAATATAAATAAGCATAATAACATTAGCTATTATAGCATCTATTTGAATATTATCAAGCTTTTAAAAAATATTTATTATGTTATTAATTAAATAAGTAGTGACTGCTCACTACTTATTTTTAAAATATTATTATACTTAATATAATCTACACAATATTTAAACTTTTATTTTTGATTAACTAATAATTTTTCTATTTTAACCATTTCTTCATATCTTTTAATTTTCCTTGTTGTTGTTTTAATTAATTCTTCTTTATCTAAATAAATTTCTTTAATGTATTTATATGTTGAATGTTTTTTGTTTACTTTTTTTACTTCTTTCCAAATATAATCATATATTTTTTTATCATCTTTACCTTCGAAAAATTCTTCATCATATACTATTTTTGCACATAACTTAGGATTTGATTTATCTCCTTTTTGTGGTGCACCAAACACCATTGATTCTTTAACTCCCTCTAGTTGGTTCAAAACATTTTCAATTTCATCAGGATAAACATTTTTACCATTTTTTAATACTATAACAGTTTTCTTTCTTCCAGTAACTGATAAAAATCCATCTTCAGTAAATCTTCCTAAATCTCCTGTTTTGAACCAACCGTCATCATCAAATGCTTCTTTTGTTGCCTCTATATCATTATAGTAACCTATCATAACAGTTTTACCTTTAACTAAAATTTCACCTTCTCCTGATTCATCAGGACTATCTATTTTAACTTTTACTTTAGGGAATATTTTTCCTACTGTTCCTGGTTTTACATATGGTGGATAACCTGCTGCTATTATTGGTGATGTTTCTGTTGCACCATAACCTTGAGTTAAAGTAATACCAATACTGTTATACCATTTTTGAACATCTGCAGATAATTCTGCTCCACCAGAAACAAATAATCTAACATTACCACCAAGTGATCTATGAATATCTGCAAATATTTCTTTTCTTTTATCAATACCTATTTTCATCATCATTGATGAAAGTCTTAAACCAACTTTAAATTTATTGTATTTTCCTGCTTTTTGAACTTCTTTAATAATATTTTTTTGTATACCTTCATATAATAAAGGAACTGAAATCATACAAGATATCTGATATTCTTTAATATTCTCTCCTAAATGTCTTAGTCCATCTGCATATGTCAACATTGCTCCTGCATAATATGCATAAAGGAAACCTACTGTACCTTCAAATATATGACTTAAAGGAAGAAATGAAAGTAATGTATCACCTCTACCTACATCAAAAGTCGCAGCAGCTCCTGCTACATTTGTACAAATAGAACTTTGTGATAATGCAACTAATTTAGAATTAGAAGTTGTTGCAGATGTAAATATCAATACAGATATTGCATCAGGGTTTATTTCTAGTTCTTTGTATTTATTATTCCCTTTTTCTATTTGTTTACTACCTTTTTCTACTAATTGTGTAAATGATTCTTCTTTCCTTGATGACTTTTCTTCATCCATATTAACAAATACTTTTAATTTACAATCTTTATTTTTTCTTACAGAATTAATCACACTTATATAGTTTTTAGAATATACTATTCCTTCAACTTCAGATTTTATAATTGCATTTTCTATTTCTTCCGGTTTTAAAGCTCTATCTAAAGGAACAACTATTCCTAAACCTGCAGTAATAGCAGCATAAGCCACACACCATTCATATCTGTTTTCTGAAATAACAGCAATTTTTTTATCTTTTAAATTTAAATCTAAAAGGCTAGTACCTAAACCTTCAAAATCTTTAATATATTGTGAATTACTTATTGTTCTATATTCTTTAATTGTCTTATCATTTCTTGTTTTGTATTTAAAAGCTGGACCATCTCCATATTTCTTTAAAGGATGATAAAACAAGTCTCTAAAGTCCTTTATTTCTTCTATTTCAACATTAGATGAATGTATAATTTCTATCATAAATATTTACCTCTTTATTTTTAATAACATAATACTTATTATATATTAAGTAAGTATTTTTTCAAGTTGAATTTGTATTTCTAAATATCAAATAATTATATAATATGTTACAGAATACTATAAAAAATCGTCCTAAAGTATATTACTTTAAGACGACATTTAACTATATATTATTTGTTAATTATGCATTCATTTGTTTAGCAACTTCTTCTGCAAAGTTTTCTTCTCTTTTTTCTAGTCCTTCACCTTTTTCAAATCTAACAAAAGACTTAATTTCAGAATCATTTTCTGCTAAATAATCTTTAATTTTCTTTGAATTATCTTTTACATATGGTTGTTCAACTAAAACTATCTCTCCATAGAATAATTTATCTACTTTGCTTTGTGCTATTTTTTCTGCTATATTTTCTGGTTTACCTTCATTTTTAACCTGTTCCAAATATATTGCTAATTCCTTTTCTACTCTTTCACTTGGAACTTCTTCTCTAAAAGTAAATTCTGGTCTCATTGCTGCAACTTGTAAACAAATATTTTGTGCTACTTCTTCTTTGCCTTTTGCTAGTTCAACTAATACAGCTATTCTTCCTTCACCATGAACATATGCTTCTATCAACCCTTCTGTTTCAACTCTAGCAAATCTTCTAAGATTCATATTTTCACCAATTTTTGCTATTAAATCTGTTAATTTTTCTTGAACTGTTTTATCTTTTTCATATTCGGTTTCTTTTAATTCTTCTAAATCTTTAGGATTTTTATCTGCTACTATTTTAGCTACTTTTTCTACAAATTCTTTAAATTCTGGATTTTTTCCAACAAAATCTGTTTCGGCATTAACTTCTATAGCAGTTGCTATTTTCTTATCTGTTGAAATATATGTATCTACTAATCCTTCTGCTGCAATTCTTGATGACTTTTTAGCAGCTTTAGTAATTCCTCTTTCTCTTAAAAGTTCTGCAGCTTTTTCTGAATCACCATTTGTTTCTACTAAAACCTTTTTACAATCCATCATTCCTGCACCTGTAAGTTCTCTTAATTCTTGTACTTGTTTTGCTGTAATCATATATACCTCCTATTTACTTTTTATCTTCTACTTTTTCTTCAGTCTTTTTTGTTTCTTTCTTTTCTGCTTTTTCTTCAACTTTTTTAGCTACTTTTTCTGCTTTCTTATCTTCCGCTTTTTCTGCTTTTTTTGCTGTTGTAGTTGTTTTAGCTTTAGCTTCTTCTTTTTTTACTTCTGCTTTTTTCTCAATTTTTATTTCTTCTTTTAATTCTTTTTTATCTTCTACAACTACTGGTTTTCCAACCTCTTCTTTAACTACTGGTTTTTTAACTTCCTCTTTAATTACTGGTTTTGATGTTTCTTCCTTTTTTACAGGTTTTCTAGTATCAATATCATCTAATTTAACAAAAACTGTTTCTTTCTTTTCTACAACTTCAGATTCCACTTCAAATTCTAATTTTTCTTCTAAAGCTTCTAAGTTTTCTGTTCCTTCTTTAGCTTCTATTATTGCATCTGCTATAATATCTGTTACTAATTTTATTGATCTTATTGCATCATCATTTCCAGGTATTGGAATAGTAATATTTGTAGGATCACAATTAGTATCAGTTAATGCTATTACTGGAATATGTAGTCTGTTTGCTTCTTTAACAGCTGTTTGATCTTCACTTGGATCAATTAAAAATATTAATTCTGGAACTTTCCACATTTCTTTAATTCCACCTAAATTCTTTTCTAATTTTGCTCTCTCTTTTTCTAGTTGTAGAACTTCTTTTTTAGGTAATAACTCATAAACTCCATCTTCTTCGATTGATTGAAGTTTGTTCAATCTTGCAACAGATTTTCTAATTGTCTTAAAATTAGTTAACATTCCACCTAACCATCTATTAGTTACATAAAACATTTCTGTTCTTTCTGCTGCTTCTTTAATACAATCTTGTGCTTGCTTTTTAGTACCTACGAAAAGTACTTTCCCTTCATTCGTTACTACTTCATGAATTAATTCAACTGCCTTTTCTAATTGTTTTGTTGTTTTTTGTAAATCAATTATATGGATTCCATTTCTAGCTTGAAAAATATATTCCGCCATTTTAGGATTCCATCTTTTTGTCTGATGTCCAAAATGTACACCAGCTTCAAGTAATTGTTTTCTATCAATTACTGCCATATGTTTCCTCCTTCTTGCAAGATAACTTGCCTGTTAAATCTTCCAATTAGTTTTTTTCTAGCTTAATTCATTCGGCAAATGAACACAGTACTAGAAAACTAATTGTGTTTAATAAAAAATCATTATATTAATATAATGACTTTGGAGCAGGTGGCGGGGATCGAACCCGCATAGCCAGCTTGGCAGGCTGGAATTCTACCATTGAACTACACCTGCGAAATATTTAATTGTAAATAAG
>CAZLWI010000014.1:0-14952 GCA_964563525.1 uncultured Lachnospiraceae bacterium
TAGGTCCTCTTTTTTTTGACCTTTTTTGTCACATATGTATTATACCACTACATTATTTCTTCTAATAACCTCATGTAGTGGTTTATATGTATCCGTTGAAACTAATCTCTTACTTACTAATACTCCATTTAAATATTTTTCTTGATAAAGTTTAGATGTAAATCCATTAAGTCCTTTAATCTCAACTTTTTCTTCTCCTGGTTTTAATGAACCATCATAGATATATGAGGTTCTAAAAGGAACATTATTTATTTTAGTTGAAGTTAGTTTTATTACTGGTTCATTCTTCTGTTTTGTACCTAATATCTTTACAGTATTAACTCCATTTGCAGCTGTAATTTCTAGCTTTATAGGTGTACTTCTATTATTAATAAATCTTAAATCACAAGATCCTAAAGCTGTAGCAGAATCTAATCCTGGAGGTAAATACAGTACTGGACAAACATGATTAAATCTTTCTGTTATTCTTAAATCAATTTCTAAAGCTGCAGCATAAATAGTAGAACTTACTTGACATACTCCTCCACCTATCATTGGAACAGCTTTTCCTCCAGCATATCCAATTGATAATTTATAGCCATCTGCTGCAACAGTATTTCCAACAAAAGAATTAAATGAAAAACTCCTACCCGGATAAACTATAGCTCCATTAATATCTTTTGATGAAACTTTAATATTAATACTTCTATTTTTATTTGTATCATCATAAAAAGATGATACAGTTGATAAAACATCTTTAAAAGTAGCTGGTCTAGCTGGTGCTACAACAACTTTAGGTAAAGTAACTGGAATTGTATATTTAGCCTTATTTTCTGATAACATTTGTTTAGCTTTATCTAAAGTCATATTAATTTTAATATCTTTAACTGTAACTTCTTTGTATATTTTATCTATATTAATTGGATCTGGCTGTTTTGGTGTAACGGGGATTGTAATAGTAGTATCTGAATTTAAATTAACAAAAGCTTGTACAATCTGTTGTTTTAAATCCTCTGCAACTATTAAAATTCCTTCTTTACCTCTAGAAATTATAAGATTAGTGCCTTTAATTTCATAAGAATTATCTGTTAGTTGATTAGGAATCTTAGCATTTACATCTTCCATTATTTTATCTAACAAAAACCTATCATAATTATATTCAACATCTATATTATTATCTTTAAAATATGAAAAAAGAATTGTATAATTATTTTTGAAAATATTTGTACTTCTACCTATATTATATGCATTATTAACACTTTTTTCAGATAAAATTCTAAAATCAATTTCATTAGGACTTATTTCTCTTGAATAATTTTCATATTTGATTGTAACAGGTTTATCTGCCAAATTATTATATGTTGTATCAAGCTCTTTTATAGCTTCATCTTTAGCAAGTCCTGAAACTTTAACTTTAGAAACAAAAGTATTTGTTATTATTTTTTCATTATTCATATTAATTAAAGCAAAAGATGTTGATAATAGTACAGCTAATATGAATAATATTAAAAAAGTGATAAAAACAGAATTTCTTACTTTTCTTTTTCTAATAATATCATTCATAACAACTTCATTATTATTTATAATTTTTGTTTTCTGTACCTTTTGTTTGTGTTCTTGTTCTTCTTTTACTTCTTTCTTAGTTTTTTCAGAAGATTTAGATATCACTTTTACATCATCTAGATTAAGACCTTTAATCTTATTTTTAGGCTTAGGTTCAATTTCTAAATAATCTTTTACTTCAGATTCTTTAATTTTCTCTGATTTATTTTTATCTTCTTTTTCCATTTTATTTCCTCTTATATTAAATAAACTTAACAGATTATTTATCCATTAAATTAATATTATTATAGCAAAAAGCAAACTAAAATACAATTAAACTTACATATTTTAAAATATTGTAAATTGCAATAATAAGTGTCCGCTTAAAAAACAAATTATCTAAACTTTTTAGCATAAAAAAGATGAATATTTAGGTGCCCCCAAAAGTTAAACTTTTGGTAGGCACCTCATTCCTTTATCTATAATGATTTTTTAAAATCTATTTATCAATTTTTCTATATTTAATATAGAATACAATTCCTGCTACTGAAACTATAGTTATAATAAATACTATACTAATACTTTTTCCTGCATTAGGGATTCTAATGTTAGCTTGTGTTCCATCATTTTTAGTGCCTTGTGTATATTCTGTATCTGTATTTCCAGAATTTGTATTTCCACCTGTTCCTAATTTTTCCCATAAACCATAAAAAACTGTATCTTCTGTTGCTTTAATTTTCTTTGGATCAGGGTTCCAACCTAAGAATCTATATCCTTCTCTTTTTTCAGGAATCGGAATCTCCTCAATATATCCATTTACTCCTATTTTCACATATGCTATTTTTCCATATCCAAATACAAATGTTGCTGTATTAGCTGGTTTTTCAGTTGTTACTGGATCAATTGGATTAGTTGGATCTTCCGGATCCGTTGGATTAGATGGCTCTTCTGGATCTGTTGGATCATTGGGATCTGTCGGATTAGTTGGATCTTCTGGATCTGTTGGATTTGTTGGTTCTGTTGGAATTAACTCCCATATTGCTTCAAAAGTCGTATCTTTAGTAATTGGAGTTGTGCTTGGATCAGGTGTCCAACCAATAAATTTATATCCTGTTCTTGTTGGTGTTTGAGTATTTTCAACATAGCTCCCTTCTGTGATTCTTACACTTGGAAAATGTCCAGAACCTCCTTTTAAATCATATGAAACTAAATATGTAACTTCTGGTTCTTCTTCTCTATTTGATGTAAATGCTCTTGCAACAAGATTATGTCCTATAACTGTTGTTGTAGTTCCATCAACAACAAAAGATTTATTTTTATTTACTACATTATTTGTTTCTGAAACACCAGTTAATTGTGCTTCAAGCAATATTTTTACTTTTTTATCTTCTCCCTCTTCTAAAGTTTTATATGGAATAATATCTAAACCTATTGCAAATTCTCCTTTTGGTATTTCAATATTTGTAGATACATCTAAAGTATAATATCCAATTTCTGCTTCAGTAATAGTTTTTCTACCAATATATATTCCCTCTTCTTTATATTTTTGGTTTTCTAAAGCTGTTTTAGGTATATAATATGCATCTATATGAACATAATCTCTACCAATAAATCCTACTTTATTTAATACTTCCGGTTCATTTGTAGTTTTCTCATATTTATTCATTAAAAATAGACTTGCATCACTTTCTTGTGGTAAAATATATGTTCTTTCACCTGTATACCCTATAATATCATGTTTATATACATTATATCTTTTTCCAATTGATACATCTTGTATTCCTATTAATTTAGTTTCAATATATGCATCATCATATGCAATATAGTAAAATTGATTACCATTTGGATGATTTGAATCAGAAACTAGCCAAGCTCCAGCACTAATAGGTGTATCACCTGTTACTGATCCTGTTGGATTATTAGCACAAAAGTTATCATCCCAACCAATTATTGAAACATTATGATTTAGTTCATAAGGTGAATTTGGCTTATAATATATGAATTGTTCTGCTGAATTAGTTACTTGTGCAGAACCAGTATAAATACCTGCAGAGATTGCTCCATTTTCTTTAATATGCTTTTTCATTGTATTTCTAAATTGAACTATTTCTGCATCTGTAAAATCATCATATATATTTACAGAATCAATAACTTGATATTCCATTCGTCCATCTACGATCATCTTGTTTATAATTGGAAAATCATTATATCCTTCTAAATAAATATCCTCAATATTTTGATTTAATTCATTTTGAGTAATATCTCTTATCTCTGTATTATATGGAAAATTAGATTCTTTAACTGGTCCTTGATTAGTAGAAAAATATGCTAATGTATAATTTGGTGGAGCTGCACTTCCAACAACTCTATTAATTGAATTTGTTACTTTATTTGATTGAGCATAATCCATATGTCTAGCAGATAATTCTATATTTACATTTTCTTTTAAGCTTAAGTATGATTCAATCATATTTTTATTTGCAAATGCCCAACATATATCTAAAGTTCCTTGAATACCTGTACTGATAATTGATCTAATATCGTATTTATCTTCTAACTGACCATCACCAAGAGATTTTAATTCTCTCTGTACAGTACTTTTTCTGTATTCTACTCTTTTATTATTATAGTTATCTAAAGATACTATTTCTTTATACATTCCAGCTTGAACACTTGTACTAATAAATGGTGCTAGCATTATTATTAGAAGTAATACAACTAATTGTTTAATCAAATAATTCTTAAATACTCTTTTTTTCATATTATTTCCCTTTACTTTTTACATATAGTTTTTATTAATTTTAGTATATATTTATTAGTTTTAATATCATAGAAACCTAGTAAAATATAATATAAATGAAACATATATCTAGCTTTTAAAAAGCTTTAATAGATATTAATAAAATCCAAAAAATAATATAATTTGTTTTATTAAAATTGTTTTATCAAAAAAGATAATATATAATAGAAAATATAAAACATTTAAACTATATAAAACATTGTTAAACAAAAACACTAAAACAATAATAGAAAGGATTATATTTATAATGACAGGTTTAGGTAAAATAATTTTAGAAGCTAGTATCTTTTTTCTAATATTTGCATCTGTTTCAAGTAAAGATGTAGATCCAAATAAATTATTCGCTCAATCTATTGTAAATATACCAATTGAGGAATCACGACCTGACTTAGCTCCTAATATTAATACTGGAAATATTTTAAATCCTGAAAATAATCCTAGAATAAATGAACCTTTAAAAATACAATACATCCCTGTTGGAAATGGTGAGGCTATTTTAATTACTGCAAATGGTTATACCATGTTATTAGATGGTGGAGAAAATGCTTATGAAATAAGTTTCTTACAATATTTAAGAAATGCACATATTGAGAAATTAGATTATTTAATTATTACTAATCCTAGTGATGAAAATATTGGATTATTAGATAATATTATTAAAAATATAGAAATAGATAAAATATATATACCTAAATTCAAAAGAGACTCTGTAGATTATAATAATCTACTTTTTGCAATGAATTCTAAAAATAAGTCTTTTAGTATTTTAAACAAATACAATCAATTTAATTTTGGTAAAGGTAAAATGACTGTACTTCATATTGATAATACAAATCCAACAGATATTAATGAAGCTTCTATTGTTTTAAGTTTAGAATATGAAAATAAAAACTTTGTGTTTGCAAGTAATATAAATGAAGCTACTGAAAAGAAAATAAATTGGCAAAAAGCTGATGTTATTAAAATAACTTCTAAAGCAAAAACAGCTTCTAAATATGAAATATTAGCACATATTAAACCAACTATATCTGTAATAATCAAAGATGAAGAAGGACCTAAAGAATCAATTATTAATATTATTAAAAAAATTACTAGCGAAAAAGTTCTATATTCAGATAAAAATAAGATAGTACAAATAACATGTAAAGATGGTGTAATTAAAGATGAATTAGTAAATAATACAATTATTAAATAGAATAATTCAACAAAACACTTATATCAAAACAATTTAAAAATACTGAAACAAACAAAAAACTGACATTAAGTCAGTTTTTATTGTTCTTTATTATATCTCTAATATATATTTTTTATAATCTACACTATTTATATATTTTTTCTAGATATCTTACTCCTGTCTTTCTGTACTTGTATCCAAATATTGAAATATCATCTATAGTTACACCTTTGTTTTTCCATGATGTTGAATGAATAACTTTTCCATTACCTACATATATTCCAACATGCGGATAATAACCATATTGATTAGGTACTGGTATAGTTTTAAGTACTATATCTCCTGGTGCTAATCTTGAAGAATCAGAAAATCCACAATCTATTTTATAGAAACTTAGTCCTTTTGGTGTATGATGTGCTGTACCCTGATAATTAGAACCATGTTTTAAAGTATATCCCAATTTTGCATAACAATATTTAGTTAATCCTGAACAATCAATGCCTCTAACACTAGAACCACCTAATACATATGGTATTTTAG
This sequence comes from uncultured Lachnospiraceae bacterium, assembly GCA_964563525.1. Taxonomy (GTDB): domain Bacteria; phylum Bacillota; class Clostridia; order TANB77; family CAG-508; genus CAZCCM01. The sequence continues at coordinate 6,036 of CAZLWI010000014.1, forward strand.
GTCTATAATTTAATAAATAATATGCTGCATTCACTAATATTTGTCTTTCTTTTGTATACTGACTTAAATCTAAATTAGGTATTACAGGTGCAGTAACAGGTATATCTTCATAATATTCACTATTTGAATCAACAACTTTTTTTACACTTTCTGAAATTATAGCATTAATATTATCTGCCCATTCCTGATCAGTTTTAGTTGAACCAATTTGACTTACATAGTATTTTCCAGCAGACCAATAATTATCAGATACTAATTTTGTAAATTCTTTACATGCTGTTTTTACATCAGGATAACAAGGCCAATACGAAACTTCGCCATTGCTATCTTTTGTTTCTATTACAGGATATGTTGAAGAATCTGCAGAATCTAATCTAATACTAAATATATTATTATATGTTCCACCATATTTATCTTTTATCATTTTGTTTATTCCTGCTGTTGCTAGTCCTGCACCAGTTTCTTCTATACTTGCAGCTGCCATAAATAATGCATTTACACCAGTTTCTTTTTGTATATCTAAAAACACTTTAGCATTATCAATAATTAAAGGATATTCTGAAAACATCTTCTTAAATGTTTCTATATCTGTTACTACATTTAGTTCACCCTCATTTACTTTAGTATAATAATCATTTAAAATTGATAAAGACATTTCTGTATCTTTTACTATATAATGATCTACATTTTCAATAAATGCTTTATCACAATCTTGCATTATTATCCTAATATCAGCATTTGTGGTTGTTCCAAGAATTGTTCCTTCTTTAATATAATCTCCAACATGATTTTCACCACCTAATGAGATATAGTTAGGTGCATTAATCTTTGTTTGTTCTATTTTTTCTGCTTCTTCTCTTGTTTCCTTATCTTCTATTTTTAATATTGTACCTTCAGATAATTGTCTCATATACTTAGAATTTTCCGGATTGTTTATATCAATTGGAATATTTACATCTATTCCTTCTATTGTAATCTTATTACCTTTTAAATATCTGCTCTTTCTATTTGCTCCCTTAGTATATTTTATCTTACCTGATATTACTCCCTTATATTCATTATCATAAAATGTTTGATATTCTTTTTTTACTTCTTCAGGTGCCTCATCATCTATTGCAGATATAGTAATATATCCAACATTGGAATATGTAACTCTTTTAGTCTCACCTTCTTTAGTTGTTATTATTCTAGTTACATCTTTTTTACCAATTTCTTCTATTTTTCCTGTTACCAAAGAAGCTACTTTTTCACCCTTATTAAATCCTGTACCTATTACTTCTTCATTTTCTTTAATTGTTTTTTCATCATATACTTGATTTAATGTTGATTTTGATGGAATTAATATACCATATCCTTCTGCATCTTTATGAATATCTGCTGCAGGCCATTGTGCAGGTGTATTATAGTCTGGTAAAGGCCATCTTAAAACTCTTCTAACAGGATCTCTTAAATCTTCTTTATCAAAATATCCTAATTCTACATATAGTTCTTTTAAATCTCTTAAAATATATTGTGCATCTAAAGAATGTGCACCTTCTAATATTTCAAATCCTGCCATCAGATCTGTCTCTGTATCAATCAGACTCTTTAAACTTGGATCTTTTTGATCTTCTAATCTTTTTCTATCTTTATTAATTTCATCTGCTGTTGCTTCTGTTCCATCATATTTATACCAAGCTGTATTTGCAAAAAGATTCTTAGTTCGAGGATTTGTCATACCTCTTCTTGCTTCTTCAACTTGTTTCGCCCTATAATCCTGTGTATCGTAAACATAAATAATCTCTTCTAATCCATCATATTCACCGTCAGCTGAGACTAAAGGCTGACCCAATTGATTTACATTATTTGATTGTTCAACAACATATGCTGACCAATCAGAATCAACTGTATTTGTCTGTGGTGTTAATATTTTTTTACCTTCTTCTTCACTAATATCATATTTAGACCACTTTTCGCCAGTTAAAAGGAAATAGTCTTTGTCTTCCTTTACATATTTATCTCCTGTTTTCATTTGGAAATATACATCTCTAAACCAATGATTTTCTGAATTTTTTATCATTGGTATATATGATGCAAAACTATCAGTTAATCTTAATGCTTCTCTAATTTTTGTTGAAGCACCAACATAGTCATTTGTTGTTAATTTTTTATTTTGTTTTGCAATCTCTGCTACTTTATCATATATTCCATATACATCCACTAATGCTCTATTATTATCAATATCTTTTGAATCTAAATATCCTCCAACTAAATTATTAACTACATATTTTCCAGCTGATTCTTCTTTAAAATATATTGAACTTAAATCATAATTAGATTCTATAGGATTGTATTTTTTATTTTCTTCATTAAATCTGAATAGATTATCTACTAAAATACCACTCTCTTTTTCTCTTAACTTTAAACCATATTTTTCTGCATATTTATCATTATATTCTCCTGGTACAAAATATGCTAACTTAAAATCTGTTTGAGGTTTCTTAGGTTTAATTCTATGATATTTACCATCTTCTGTTTTAAAGAAAGATTTATATACTTCTTCTGCTGTTACACTAGTTTTCTCTATCATATTAGATGCTGAAAAATCAAAAGGATTTTTATCATATGTTTGATCAAAATCAGGATAATTGTTCATAACATAAACTTTACCATTTATAGTTGTATTACTTGGAATAACAAAATTAACTTTACTGCTAACCTTTACCTCAAGTAATAATATGTTTAATATTGGATTTTTGTAATATAAAACATCTCCTTCAACATAATCAACATTCTCCTTTGTATGAGAAAAACTATCATATGCTCTACCACCCTTTGCTAATTCTCTTACTAAATCAGGTGCTCTTGTTCCTTGATGAAGAGCTAGAGATAATTCTAATGGCATACCATATCTTCCTGACCACCCATCCATATCAAAATAATATGTTGTTCCCCAAAGTTTTCTTTGTACTTCTAACTTATCTTTTTCCCTATCTATAGTTATTGCATGTCGAAATGCTCCTTGATTAAACTCAAAAGCAGTTACAAGTTGAGAGTCTTTCCAATCACCATAATAAAAGTTTAAGAAACCTGCCCATTCACCTTTTGCAAATGGTCTAAAAGTTGCTACATTTTTAACTCTAGTTGTATATGCATCTTTATGAGTAAGTAATTCAATTAAATGAGGGAAACCACTAAAATCACTTTTAGGTAATGACTTTATTTTTCCTTCATCATTTATATTGTTTTCTGTTAAAGGAGAATTTATAAAACCTTCTGCATAAAGATCATAGCCTCTATCTTGTAAATAATTTGCTACTTGAGCATACTCTTTTTGACCAATAGCTGAATCTTCACCCGCTATATATCCTACTACAGCTTTCCAAGCACCTTTAATAATTCCAACAATAGATCCTGGTAAATATACTAAAGCAACAATCATTCCAACAAATAGAAGGATTACTACAATAACTAATACTACTGTAAAGAAAGCTCCTACAACCGATGTACCACCAGCTACTGCTGCAGTACTTGTTCCTGTCGCTGCGCCTGCTCCTGCCGCTCCTGCTCCAGTTGCTGCTCCCGTACCTGCTACTCCAGTTGCACCAGCTCCTGCTGTCGGTGCTGCTCCTGCTGCTGGTGCTGGTGTTGCAGATGGTTTTACTTTAGGTTTTTTAAATTTATGCTTTAAATCACGAGCTCTATCAATATCTTTTTTAGTAGATTGAACTTTATCTATTGCATCGTTAATATTTGTTTGCTTCTGATCTTCTTGTAAATCTACATCATTTTCAGGTGTGTCTGCCATTATTCACCCTCCTTATTGTTTTCTTCATTTAATCTTAATTCCTCTAAATCTTGTTTTTCGTTTATTTCTAATACTTGTAGTGGTTTTGCCAAACGAGTATTCTCAGAATCTGTTATTTCAATTATTTTAAAATTAATATCTTCTAGTATTTCTAAATATCTCTTATATTTTGATTCATTTATATAGAAAAACATTCTTACATCTTTACTATAAACACTTAAAGATACCAGTGCTACTGTTATTGTTTGTTTAATAACTTTTGGATTAGATTCTAAATATATTCTTATTTTACTCATTATTCTATGTAATTTTTCTGAAGTTGTGTCCATTGGAAATTGTAATGTTAAATCAATTCTTCTGTTTTCTATTTTACTATAGTTTGATACACAACTTGATGTCATCTTTAAATTTGGTATATATGTTAATGAATTATTTAATAATCTTATTTTAGTATTTCTTAAAGTAATATCTTCAACTGTACCACTTATTTCTTGACTACCATCTTGAATTGAAATATAGTCTCCTATTACAAAAGGTTTCTCAGCTAATATACTTGCACCTGATATAAATGATTTAACTATATCTTGTACTGCTAAAGCCATAATTGCTGAACCAACACCAAGACCTGCTACCATTCCATTAATATTATATCCTAAATCATTTAATATTAAACCTATTGCTATAATATATAGGACAATTCTAATAATTTTAGATAAGAAATTATTCATTATTGTATTTGTTTCAACACTTGATAGTTTTTTATTTTTACTTCTTTGAGATAATCTCATTAGTATTCCAGATGGAGATATAATATCTACCAAAATATTAGTTGCAAATATTATTGAAATAACTTTAAATACACTAGCAATTATTTCTAATGCTTTTATATCTTTTAACCATATTAATATAATCCAATATATTCCTAAAAATATTATATATGCTTTTAAATGTTTACCAACAGAACTATCATTTGGATCATCATCTAAACTAAATATTCTATATGTTATTTTAACAATTATATTAGTAATAAACTTTCTAAATAATATTAGAATTAAAATTAAAATAGTCCAAATAGTAGGATTAGTGTATCCTATTATTTTATTAAATATTAAATTAAAATAATTTGTTATTGTTTCCATATATTTTAATATTCTTTATCCTTTATTTTCTCCATTTACTTAATTGTTATTTTTATAACTGTTCCTTCTTCAACTGCTGTTCCTTGTTTAGGCTCTTGTTTTATTACAGATCCTGACTTACCATTAATTATATAATTTAAATTATTCTTTTTTAATATTTTTTTAGCATTTGTTATATTTTTATTAAGTAAATCTGGTACACTAACTGATACTCTTGTATCATTTTCATCAGTATATAAGTATATTTTACTATCTTTTTCTAATTTTATACCAGAACTAGGTGTTTGACCTATTATTAAAGCTTCTGTTGGATTAATAACTGTTTTAACTATTGGGTTAAATCCTTTTTCTTGTAAAGTTTTTCTAGCTTCATTAACTGTTTTATTTTTTATATTGGGTACTTCAATTAATTTTGTTTCTGCTATTTTAGGTTTATCTGTTTCTTTATTAATACCTAAAAGTGGTAATAATTCTCTTAACATTGCATTAACAACTTTACCTGATATAGAACCTCCATCAACATAACCATATCCTTTCGGATGTTTTTGCACAACTAATAGAGCAATTTGCGGATCATCTGATGGTGCTATTGCACAAAATGACGCAACATATCCTTCATGTTCTTTTCCTGGTTGAGGTTCAGATGTACCACTTTTACCTGCAATCTTATATCCTGGTATTCTAGCATGTATCCCACAACCAGTATATAACATATCCATCATTTCAGTAGAAGTCTTAACAGATAATACTTGTCTAATTGGCTTTGCTTCTTTTATTTCTGTACTACCTGTTTTAGGATTCTCTACTTTTTTTATAATTTGCGGTTCATAAAGAGTTCCACCATTAGCTATAGTTGAAGCAGCATTTATCATCTGAAGTGGTGTAATTGTAAATCTTTGTCCAAAAGCCATAACTGCTAGTTCAACAGGACCTACATTTTCTAAATTATGTCTAATTCCATATTCTTCACCTGCCAATCTAACTCCAGTTTTATCAAATAATCCAAATCCTTCCATATATTTATAATATGTTTCTCTACCAATTCTTGCTGCTAATTGCATAAATGCAGGATTACATGATTTTTGTAATGATTCTCTTAATGATAGTGAACCATGTGGATTATACCAACTCCAACAAGCTATTGAAGTATCAACAACTTTTTGTCTTCCAGTACATAGAAAATCTGCTGGTTTATCAGGTGTAGCTTTATTTTCCTCTAATCCTATTGATGCTGTTACCATTTTGAAAACTGATCCTGGTTCATATCCATCTGTAATTGCAGTATTTTTCCACATTTTTTGTAATATATTCTGTTTTTTCTCAAAGTTTAATTTATTCCAATTTGCAGCTGTTATGTCCAATGGTTTAAAAGGATTATTTAAATTATATGTTGGTGCTGTAGCCATTCCTAAAATTTCTGATGTTTGAGGATTCATGGCTATTGCAATAGATGCATCATTATCATTATATTTATGAGCCTTATTTAAATGTTTTTCTAATATCCTTTGAACTTCAACATCAATTGTTAAATATACATTACTTCCATCTTCAGGACTTATATTCTGTCCTTGTAGCATTTGATTATAGAAATTTGCACCTGTTCTAACTTTACCCCTTTTACCCATTAAAGTATCATTTAATTCTAATTCCAAGCCTTCCAAGCCTACATTATCAGTACCACAAAAACCTATCACATTAGAAGCTAGGCTACCATAAGGGTAAAATCTCTTTATATCTGGATCAATATTTATACCAATTAGATCTTTTTCTTTAATATATTTCTTTAATTGATCAACTTTTTTCTTATCTTGCTTTGTTGCAATTGTTTCAATGCTAATTTCACTATCAACTTGTTTTAATATATCTTCCTTTTTAAGTCCAAATATTTTAGCAATATTTTCCGCAAAGTCTTCTTTATCAAAATCACTATTATTATCTCTTAAAATATATGGATTAATTGAAATTGTATCTGCACTTAAACTTTGAGCTAATACTTCACCATTTCTATCTAGTATATTACCTCTGCTTGCAGAAATTATTTTATCAACCATTTGTTGATTAGCTGCTTTCTTAGCAAGTTCACTTCCTTCAACTAATTGTAATTGTCCTAATCTAATTAAAATTATTATAAAAAGTATTAATATAATAATAAACATAGTTACAATTTTATTATTTGATATTTTAACAGAAAAAGACTTTGTTGATAATTTATCTTTTCTTGTATTGTTTTTATTCTTAAGATTATTATTAATTTTAGAAATATTACTATTACTACTCTTTGAATTAGTAGTTCTTTTGTTCCTGTTATTAACTTTACTTTTTCTTTTCTTTTCCATATACCCTTTAAACTGACTTTTTTATATTTTATATTAAATTATTTTCTAAATATATTTGTAAAAATACTTCCTATTGCAGTATAAATTCCTTTTATTAATCCAAACAATGTTCCTAATGCTGATTTTGAATCTATTTCGGCATTAATTTTATTCTTAACTGGTGGTAGTATATATATTAAAAATATTAAAAATAAAATTATAATTACTGTTAATATTACTAAGAATAATCTTTTCCAATTAATTGGTTCATAAGCCTTATATCCAAGTGATTTTAGATATTCTCTTTCATATCTTTGTAAGTTCTCTCTTATACTTTTTTCTTCTGCATCAATTCTTGATTGAGCTTCCTCTAATTCTTTATCTAATATTTTTTGATATTCTTCTTCAATTATTCTTTCTTGATTTTCTACATAAATTTCATCTGCTCTTTTTTGATCTACTATATTATCTTCGGAATTATTAGTATTTTTAAACTTACTATGATCCTGGCTTCCAAAAACTTTTAAATCATATTCTTTTCTCTTACTTTCATCAGATAAAGTTTCATATGCTTCATTAATTTTTTTAATATGTTCTTCTTTTTCTTTTTTTAGCTTTTGATCTGATTCTAAATCTGGATGATACTTTTTTATTAATACCTTATGTGCTCTATTTAAAACTTCATCAGATGCATATTTACTTATTTCTAATATATCATAATATGTTTTCATTTATTACCTATTTAACTATCTCTGTTGCAATACTAAATTTTGCTAATATATCATCATTTTTATATTTTAATTCTCTTCCTTTTTTAACAACTCTTATTGCAGTAAAAACAATTGAATCTGCTGAACTTTGTTCATCAAAGAACTTAGAAAAAGTTAAAGATAAATTTCTAGTTTCAAAACCTTTTAACATTAAATTTGTTCTTAACTCTATATCTGGACGAGAATCTCCACTAACACTTAATATTATCTCATCTGCCTTATTTTTATTATCTTTTAATACGATATCATTCTCTGTTCTATTAGTAAGTTTAAGATTATATGTTTCTTCATTATAGAATGATGTTTTTTCTAGTATCTCTATTTTAATATAATCATTTTCAAAAACCGAATCAATAGGGAATCTTCCCATAAATCCAGCAACTGATAAATGTTTTTTCCCTTCTACATCTTCATTAACAGCCATTTTAAGATCAATATATGTATAATTTGAATATGTTAATCCAGTTGCTAAAAAATCTTCAAAAACTTTCACTTGATACACATATGTACTTCCAACTTTAGAATATGGTATTACTTCATATCTTGAATCTTTAGGGAAATTAGTTTGGGCATATTTAGTAAATTCTTTTACATCACCAAAAACTATGTTTTTACAATCATCTGACAAAACTTCATATGCTTCTTCATATTTACCTTCACTACAGTTTTTAGAAAATTTTGTTATAAAAGATTCACTTTCAACAAATAATTTAGCAGGAATCTTTGTCTCAGGTTGCAATACCAATGCAAAGGGTTCTTTTGTAGTAATTGGCTCATTACTTTTATACATTCCAAGAAATGTATTTAATAATAATATAAATATTACAATTACCGTAAATATAAATATCTTTAATTTATGTTTATTAAAAAAACCACTTGCTTTCATTTTTATATCATCCATATTAA
>CAZLWI010000014.1:15052-16954 GCA_964563525.1 uncultured Lachnospiraceae bacterium
GAGAACTTATAATCATTTAACCCATATTCTTCAAAAACAAATTTCATATCTGTTTTTTTCTTATTGTCTTTAACACTAATAATATCAACTACATAAACATATAGACTTCCCATTCTTTCAAAATTTTTTATCAAATATCCTGCATCTTTAGGAAACTCGCCTTCTAAATAATCTTCTAAAACTTTTTGTTTAGGAAAAAGCTTTTCCTTAAATTTATCATCCATTCTGGCATATATTTCATCATAATTTTTATTTTCAATATTATCAAAAATATCACCTAAATATATTTTCATTCTCCTCATTTCACTTTTATCTCTAACTTCTTCAACAGTATCGTTATATTTATCTATATTAAAATCTTTAGCATATTTAGGTAGGTTTTCATTACTTGTTATTAATCTTTTTTTCATATTAGAAGTTAAAACAATAATTACTATTATTGCAATTACTATAGTTAATATAACAAGAACTATAGCTACCTTTTTCATAAAATCTCTTTTTTCTTTTTCATCTTTTTTATTAATATATTCTTTTATTGTATTCTTATTAATATTTAACATTTAACCACCTATTCTTTTTAATACTACATTTTATATTTTTTTACTTATTTTGGTTCTATTGGTTCTGTTGGTTCTATTGGTTCTTTAGGCTCTTTTGAATCTACCTTTTCTTTAATAGGTTCATCAATTGTTTTATCATCTATTTCTGGTTCTGCTTTAGATTTTTCATCTTTTTTAGCTTTCTTATTAGAATCTTTTGGTCCTTTATTTTTCTTTGTTCTTTCATCTTTTTTTGTCTTAGTTTGAGTTTTTTCTGTTGTTTTTTCTTTATCTTCTTCACTTATTTTTTTATTTTCTTTGCTCTCAGGTCTTGGTATCTTAACTTCTGGTTCTACAGAATCTGGAATTGCTGTACTTACTCCTTTTGCTGTTACATCACCTGTTTCCTTTTTTGCAGCTTCTGCTCTTTTCTCTGTTCTAGTTTTTCTTCCTTTTTTAGTCTTGCTAATTTTTCTTTCTTTTGTAACCAATTCATCAATATATTCTTGATTTTCTAGGATTTCCTTTACATTTTTATAATCATATTTTGCTGTTGCAATTTGTGAATCTAAATCTTCATATGATCCCATATCATTAAATTGCTTTCTTTCTAATGCTACACTAGCAAAATCTCTTCCTTCCTTGAAATCAAATGCTACTCCTGTATCTGTATCTTCATCTGGAATAATTCCTGATTTTAATTCATCTTCTAGTTTATATACAATTGCTGTTGCTCTTCCTCTAGTTACTCCTCTTTCTGCTTCTAATTTTCTAATTAATTTCTTTCTACTATCATGATACTGATTTAATAATTCATCAGAAGATGCTTTATCTTCAATCATTCTAAACCATGATTGCATTTCTTCAATTTTAGCACTTGTATCTATATTTGGATCTAATCCATTTACTTCTCTTGCGAAACTATATGTATCAACTGCTTCTCTTGCTGCTTCTTTAGTATTATGTACATATTGTTCCCTCTTGCTTCTACCTTCTCTATTTTCTTTAAACTTCTCTCTTTGTTTCATTTGTTTATCTGCTAATTTACCTAAATTTCTTGCAGAGAAGAATAATCCAACACCTGAACTTAGATCTCCTTTTGCTACTGCAAATACTCCACCAACAATAGTTGCTGCTTTTCTAAACTGATTATCAAAATTTGTTTTTCTTGCAGTATCTTTTAGTCTTTCCATAAAGTCATTTGAAGCAATGCCCTTAGATTTTCTTTTTACCTTTCTCTTCTCTGCAACTGGATCAATATGACCTGCTATTTCTTTATCTAGACTTGCTTTAGCTGTTTGTGTGTCAATTGCTGCTGGAGTTGCCGATTCAGCTACTTCATCTAATCTAGTTGATGTTTGAC
>CAZLWI010000015.1:0-10003 GCA_964563525.1 uncultured Lachnospiraceae bacterium
TTAGGGAATGAAATTCCATATATTCTTTGCATTGATATATTGTTTTCATCTCCTTTCCAATAAACAGCTGATGTTGTTAGTAATTTAAATGCTTTTACTACTCCTGTATTTGATAAATGTGGACCTCTACATAAATCTAAAAAATCTCCTTGTTTATATATCGAAATTACTTCACTATCTTCCAATTCATTTATTAGTTCAATTTTAAAAGGCTCATCTAAATCTTTAAATAATTTTAACGCTTCTTCTCTTGATAATTCTTCTTTAACTAATTCTAGTTCTTCTTTAATTATCTTTTTCATTTCTTCTTCAATTTTTAATAAATCTTCTTCAACAAAAGGTTTTTCTACTTTAAAATCATAGTAAAAACCTTGTTCTATAGCTGGTCCTATTCCCAGTTGTACTCCTTTAAATAGTCTTTTAACAGCATGTGCTAATATATGTGATGAAGTATGCCAGAAAGCTTCTTCTGACACATCCATTGTTCTTCCTTTTTCTAATTTTATTTTAAACATCTTTTCCTCTTTCTATGCTCTTGGATGAGCATTCTTATATTCTTCTGAAATATCTTCTTTTAAAAACTGTAAATATACTTGTGTTGAAGATATATCTGCATGTCCCATCATATTCTGTATTGCGTGAATATCAGCTCCATTTTGGAGCAAATGGGTGGCAAAAGAATGTCTTAATACATGTGGTGTTATTTCTTTATCTATATTGGCTTTAACCTTATATTGTTTAATAATTTTCCAAAATCCCTGTCTAGTTAGTTGTTGTCCTGTTAAATTAACAAATAGCGTTTCTTCTTCATCACTTTTAATTAAAAATGGTCTAGAAACTTCTAAATATGTTCTAATTGCATTTATAGATATTTTACCTAAAGGTATAACTCTCCTTCTATATCCTTCATTAAATATTACATATTCATCTGTTAAATTAATATCTTTAACCGATAAATTAACTATTTCTGAAACCTTCATTCCTGTTGCATATGCAAATTCTAACATTGCCTTATCTCTTATTCCTTTTAATGTATTTTCATTAGGTTGTGATAAAAAAACTTCTATTTCTTTAGTTGTTAAAATATTAGGTGCTTGTTTTGTTGGCTTTGGAACAATTAAATTTTCAGTTGGATCTTTTGAAACAATATTATTTTTAAACAAAAACTTATATAATGAACGAAGAGTAGCTGCTTGTCTATTAATTGTAGCTGGTTTATTATCCGAATTTGCCATCTCATCTAAATATTCTTGTAAGTCTTTATCTTTAACTTTTTTAATATCCAATTTATTAGCATTCAAATATGATTTAAACTTCTTTAAATCTCTTTCATATGCCATTATTGTATTATTTGATAATTTCTTTAATCTTAAGTATTTTAAATATTCTTCAATTAAATTATTCATTTTCTTCCCTTTGCTTTACATAATCAATATATTAATAATACACGATTTTATAGCTTTTGTAAATAAAATAGCAAAATAATTTTGCTATTTTACTTTAAATTAATATATTTCAATTTTCTTATTTATAATAATTAGAATTAATAGTTATTTAGTTTTTAAAAATAAACACATCAGTTATACCATTGTTCTTTGTTATATAATTATCATTTGTATAGTCTGAAATTATGTTTTTCCAAAACAAATATGAAATAGGATTATTTTCCATCGGTTCTACTTCCCAATTTCCTTTAAATTTATCAAATATGTCATAAGCTACTTTCTTACCAATATGATTTCTTCTATATTTTGGCATTATTAAAAACTCTGCTATAGATTTACCCGTTTTATTAAATTTAAAATTTTCATTTACCATAAACATACCTAAATATGTATCATTATTTTTGATAAAATAAGCATTTCTACCAGCATCAGTAAAATAATTATCAAACCACTTATATTCAAAAACACAATCATCATTTAAATCATTATCAATAAATTGAGAACCATCATATAGTGCATACTGCAACATTTTATATAATTTATCCTTGTTTTTAGTTGATACTTCAATTATTTCATACTTCATAATCGTCCTCATGTAATTTTTTTAAATTTCTTTCCTTATCATATTTTCTGCGAAAAATTATTTATCTCTTCCTCTATTTAAGAAGTCATATCTTGCAAATATTCCTTTTTTATACATATATACTACTCCACTAATAAGTATAATAATTGCTGGTACAAGATAAAAAGTATAAACAATAATTTTATTTCTTTTAAAAGTAATCAAATCTAATTTGTATTGTGATATTACTATTGGTTTTCTAACCTCTATCATCTTTTCACTCAATGGATGTAAGTATTTAAAACTATTTTTAGCTAATTTCAAATTATCACCTAATAATATTATATCATTATCAATAAAATCTTGGATTAAAAAATCTGTCATAAAAAGATAATTAGCATATATTACAGCTCTTGAGTTCTTTTGTTCAGATAATTTTTTTGTTGCAATTGTTCCTAAAACATAGATATCTGTTTTGTCATTTTCAGGTTTTTCATATGAGCTAATATCTATATCTGTAATCTTAGTTTTAAATACTGCCTCTTCAGATGTTATTACATGATTTTCAAAAGTTAAATTCTTTTTCTTTAAATTTTCTTCAGATTCAAAAACAATTTTTGAAGGAAAGAAAAATATAGGTGCTCTATTTTCTAAAGCTATATCTTTAGTCATATCAGTTTTACTTGAAACAATTGGTAATAGGATATTATTATATTTAGCAATCACATCATTTTTTTGCATAACTTGATATCTATTTTGATCTCTATAGTCTAGCATATGACCAAATGGAATACTTACTCCATATGATGATAGGAATTTATCTAGTAGAGGTAGTTTTTTACTTTTATCATGAGTTATTCCTATAACAAAATCACCACCTTTTGCTTGAAAATCAATTAATTTACTATATGCCTTTTGTGATAAATCTTTCTGTGGTCCAACAATAGCTATAATTTTAATACTTTCTGGTATATCTTGTTTGTCTAAATTTATTTGTATTGGCATAATACCGAATAATCTTAATTCTGTATATAGTGTATATAATTGTTCATTTAAATTCAAAGTCTCCATATGAGATAGAAAAGCTACACTTGGCATTTTTTCAGAATCAGAATTTATTACCGAAATAATTGAATTAACCAAAGATTCTTCAAATAATGAATATTGTTTAAATGATGAATAATCTATTATTGTTGAATCATATTTTAAATCAAAAAACGAAACAGCCATTTCTTCTCTTTCAGGTGCTTTTACAATTACAGTTGTTGCATACTCCTGTGCTTGTTCTCCTTCACCTATTTTTAAGTCTGCTTTTACAACTTTTATTTTATTGTTTAATTTCATAACTTGATCTAATATTTCTTGTACTTGAGTATAGTTCATAGAATTATCAATATTGATTTCAATCTCTTCATCAACACTTTTAATAATTTCTTTTGATTTTTTTGATAATCTATATAATTTTGAAGATGTAAAATCAATACTTCCTAAAGTTCCATCTTTAACAACTAAATTAATAAAAAGAATTAAAGCTATACAAATAGAAAGAGTAATAATTAAACTTAAAACAAATGTTTGAAGAGAAATCTTTTTCTTCAAAAAGCATAATTTATTATCTTTGTTATAGACTTTCTTCTCCTTCGCTTTAACTGATTTTGTTTTAGAGTTTTCTTTATTTTCTTTTATTTTCTTGTTTTTAAATTCATCTTTATTTTTTATTTTTTTATCTTGTTTTTCTTTTTTATCTTTATTTTTTTCTTTTCCCATTATTTACTCCTTAAGCTATATTTCTTTTTTTATTTAATAATAAAGTTGCAGAAACAGTATTAAATATTATTAAACATAAAAATATTAATGTCACAGCAATTGGCAATAATCCCTGAAGATAATGCATAAATAATACATTTTCTATTCTTAGTAGTGATATTACTATCATTATTATATTTGGTATCAATATTGATAAAACTAGTGATATTAATTGATTCTTAAATAATATATACATTAATACAGAAAATGTAGAAGCTATTAATATTATTAACAATATTAAAAGATATGAAGTAAATACCATATTTGAATAATTAAAAATACTTAATTTTAATATAATATTAATAATTAATATTACTAGTAATGGTATTACAGCAATTGTAAATATAGCTAATATTTTAGCTAATATTATCTTAAAACTTGATATATTAGATGTATATAAATTTGAATCTACTCTATTAGATTTTTGTCCTTTAAATGTCAAAAATATTAATATTGGAATCATTGTTATAAACCAAGTTAATAATTTATATAAAGGTAGCTCATAATTTACTTTACTATCTAAATATTTATTTATATTAAAAATACCATCCGCAAAAATAAATGCATAAACTGCAAATATTAAAACAATAAAAATATATGATAATATGCTTCTTGAATATGTTTTTAAATCTTTATAAAAAATCGTTTTCATTTTATTCTCCTTAATTTCCCTTACTATTCTTTTGTAGCTTCTATAAATAAGCTTTTAAAATCAGCTTTTTCTTTTTTTAAATCTTCTATTTTTTTATTTAAAGCTATTTTTCCTTTATTTATGATAATAACTTTATCACAAATATCCTCTATATGTTCATCAGTATGTGTTACAATAATTGTTGTAAACTTTCCCTTTTGAGATTTAATATAATCAAGTATTCTTTTTGTGTCATCAATATCTAATCCCATAAAAGGCTCATCTAATAATATAATTTTAGGTGTTCCTATATATGCACCTGCTATTGCTAATTTCTTATTTTCTGATCTTGATAAATTACCAACTAGATTATCTTCAATATCTTTTAATGAAAAAACACTTAGAAATTCTTCTATTACAGATAATAATTCTTCTTCTTTTTTAATTTTACCCATAAATTTAAGATATTCTCTTACAGTCATATCTTTATATAGTGGTGTTTCAGACATATAGCCAATTTTTCTTCTAGTTTCAAAAATATCTTCAAAAATATCTTTACCTTCAATTAGAATATTACCAGTATTAGGTCTTTTTAGACCAATTATCATATCTAATAATATTGTTTTTCCACTAGCATTTTTACCAAGTATTCCAATAATTTCTCCCTCTTTAATTTCACAGCTCATATCTTCAAAAATTATCTTTTTGCCTTCTCTTTTGGTCAAATTTTGAATTTTAATCATCTCTTCCTCCTTTTGCAATTAAAGCTTTAATCTTTAAATTTGCATTTTTAAACATTTTCTCATGTTCAGTTTCTATATTTGGATTAAAAATATCTCTTTTATCTAGATCTTCTGTATAATCTATTATTTCATAACCATTATCTTTAAAATAATTTATTGAATCTTCAAAAAGTTCATCAGAATCAGTTTTAAAATATATTTGTCCATCCTTTTTCAAAAAACTTTTATACATCTCTATTTTTAAAGGATGTGTTAATCTTCTTTTATTATGTTTTTTCCTAGGCCATGGATTACAAAAATTAATATATATTTTTTCAATAATGTCTTTATCATTAAAGATTTTATTTATGTAATCAATATTTTGTCTTACAATTCTAATATTAGATAATTCTAGATTTTTTTCTTTATATACTTCATTAATTTTTCTATTAGCAATTCCTAACATTGCTTCTACCATATCTATACCAATATAGTTTATATTTTGGTTTTTACTTGCAATCTCGGCAATAAATCCACCTTTACCAATTCCGAAGTTCAATATGAATTGGATTATTATTATTGAAAATTTCCTTCCAGTTACCTAAATATTCTGATGGATTATGAATATATATTTTACTTTCTTTTAATTCATCTTCTGCCCATTTTTTTCTTCTAATTCTCATATTATTTTTTCTTGAAAGAAATTTTGTTTTCTTCTCCTCTTTTTAATCTTTGAATATTTCCTTTATGTCTAAATACTAATAAACTTGATAAAAATACAGCTGTAATTAAAAATGAGATCATTGGACCTTGAATAATATTTGTATCTGTTAAAAATATAGATAATACACAATATAGTATACAAGCTGATATTGATCCTACAGAAACATATCTAGTTATCAATACTATAACAATAAAAAATACTATAAGTATTAAAGCTATTTGCCAATTTAATGTTAATATAACACCAAAACCTGTTGCTATACCTTTACCACCTTTAAACATATAATATATTGGAAACATATGTCCTAAAACAGCAAATATTCCTGCTATTTGAGGTAATAAATAACCATTATGCATATTAGTCCATTTACTCAAAAAAACAGCAAATAATACTGGTAAAGCACCTTTTAATACATCACATATTAAAGTAAGTAAAGCAGATAATGGGCCTGCTGTTCTTAATACATTAGTTGTTCCTGGATTATTACTTCCATGTTCTCTTGGATCAATTCCTTTAATTTTTTTACTAAATATTATCGCAAATGAAACACTACCTAATAGATATGATCCTATTGCAATTGTTATTATTCCTATTAAATCTTCCATATTATCTCCTTAACTAAATATAATTTTATCAGTATTTTTATTACTATGTTTCTATTTTTTATTACTATTTCTTTCCTTTTTCTCTAATTATTAATCTAATCGGTGTTCCTTCTAAATCAAAGGTTTTTCTAATATTATTAATAAGATATCTTTGATAGGTAAAATGAAATAAACTTTTATCATTTACTAAAAACAATATAGTTGGTGGCTTAGAAGAAACTTGAGTTGTATAATATATACTTAATTTTTTACCCTTACTTGAAGGTGGCTGATAAGTAGCAATTGAATCAAAAATTATATGATTTAAAACAGATGTTGAAACTCTTAGTGAGTTTGATTCATTAACTTTATTAATCATCTCAAACAACTTTTCTGTTCTTAGTCCTGTTAATGCAGAAATAAATATAATAGGTGCATAAGAAGCAAATTTCAAAGAAGTTTTTATATCATTTAAATATTTATCATAATCCTCTTCTTTGTTTTCAATTTGATCCCATTTATTTACAGCAATTATTATTCCCTTTCCTTCATCATGTGCTAATCCCAATATCTTTGTATCTTGAACAGTAACTCCTTTTAGAGCATCTATAACTAAAATACACACATCAGATTTTTCTATTGCCTGTATAGACCTAATAATACTATACTTTTCTATATCTTCATCTATACTCTTTCTTTTTCTTATACCTGCTGTATCAACAAATATATATTTACCAAATTGATTTTCAAAAACTGTATCAATTGCATCTCTTGTGGTACCAGGAATTGACGAAACTATGTTTCTTTCTTTACCTATTAGTTTATTAACTAAAGAAGATTTGCCTACATTGGGTTGACCAATAATTGCAACTTTAATTTTATCTTCTTCTACTTTTATTTCAGTTTTAGGTAATCTTTTTACTATTTCATCTAATAAATCACCTATTCCTATTCCTCCCTCAGCAGAAACAGGAAAAACATCTAATCCAAATGAATAATATTCAAAAATATCAGAATCATCTTTTTTAAATTCATCATATTTATTAACAACTAAAATAACATTTTTATTTGATTTTCTTAAAGTTCTAACTACTTCTTCATCTTCTTTTATTATACCTGTTTTAAAATCCACAACAAATAATATTAAATCTGCTATATCTATAGCAGTATTCACTTGGTTTTTCATTCCAAAAGTTAATTCATCTGTTGACTCATCAATACCTGCTGTATCAATTAAATCAAATACAACTCCATTCCATTCTGTTTCTCTGTAAATTCTATCTCTTGTAACTCCTGGAGTATCAGCAACTATTGATATTCTTTCACCTATTATTCTATTAAATAATCTAGATTTACCTACATTCGGTCTACCTATTATTGCTACAATTGGTTTCATTTTTCCCTTAATCTCAAAATCAATTCTTAATTCTTTTCTATTTACATTTTATATTAACTATCCAATTATTTCAAGCAATAAAAAAATAATAGATTGGGCTTTATTCTTAATTTATAGGATTTATAAATCAAAATATATTTCTAATTCTGCTAAATCTGTTATTGGAATTGCACCATCAAATAAAAGAAGATTATTACCTTTATATTTATCTACATCTATATTGCCTGGTATTGTATAAACATCTTTACCATATTCTAATGCAAATCTAGCTGTTATTAATGATCCACTTCTCTCTTTTGCTTCAGTAACAATAATAGAATCTGCTAATCCTGCTATTATTCTATTTCTCATAGGGAATCTCCACTTAAACGCTTTCGCATCAGGCATATTTTCCGAAATTACTAGTCCACCTCTTCTAATTATATCTATGAAAAGATTATAGTTTTCTTTAGGATAAAAAGTTTTTTTTGTAATTCCAGAACCAATAACTGCAATTGTCTTATAATTACAAGTAGAAATATGTGCCTTTCTATCAATACCTTTTGCTAAACCACTAATAATAACATATCCTTTTCTTGATAAATAATTAGATATTTCAGATGTAATTTTTTCTCCATATTCTGAAGAATCTCTAGCACCAACAATCCCTATATGTTTTTCTGCTAAAAGAGAAAGATTCCCAATTGCAAAAAATGCAATTGGATAATCATTAATCTCGTATAACTTACTAGGATATATTTTATCTGTATATTTAACAATTTTTATATTATATTTATTAATATATTTATAATAGACTTCAGACTTATCTTTATTGTCATCTGATAATAATTCCATATTTATACTCTCATTATACTGTTCAGAATATAAATAATTATAATACAAATATTTAGGTGATTCATATTTATTTATTAAATCAATTTTTATTTTATTAGGTATATCTAAACTCAATAACCATATCCAATACTTATTATCCATTTTATCTCCAATTAAACATCAAACAAAAAAGAGGGTTATTCCCCTCTTAATTTAAGTCACTATACAATATTAATTGTTTTTTTACAAATATTATGGTAGTTCTTTATATTTCTCTTTAATCTTTTTTAATTGATTTTCTTTTGTTCCAAAATTAGGTTTTGAACTAACTTTTTCTTCTCTAACTTTTTTCAAATAATCCGCATTAACATATCCTATACCAGATCCATATTGAATTTCATACCAATCTCCTGATCTTTTTAACACTACTACTTCTTTACCTAGACTTAGAGAGCCAATAGGAGTATTATTAAAAGAAGGTTTAGGTCTAACATTTAATTGATCAGTAGTCGATTTATATATTAATAAATTTTTTATTTCTTCTGGTTCTTCTTCTGCAGCCTTAGCTTTAACGATAATTCTTTCATCCCCCTCTTTTGAATGAGTAATTAAAGTTATTTCAACTTTAGGCTCTGAGATTAATACATCTAATTCATGAACTTCTACTTCTTTGTTATCGGTAACAACATATTCCATATCTTCTTTATTTTCTAATACAATATTAATTTTGTCTCCAACTTTTAATTTGTGTAAATTATAAAAGGCTTTATTCTTAATTACATTACCACCAACAAGAACTGTATTACCAAATTTATTTAAGCCTTTTTCCGTTCTAAATAATGTAATATGTGTTTTAGACAATTCTTCTGATTTCTCATAAATATTTTCGTTAATATTTAAACTTGGAATATTAATTTTACCCTGTGAAATAAATTTACCAGCAATATTTTCTTCTTGCATATTATTGAACTTTAGAATTTTAGTCTTTGTTTCAAATATTTTACTATATAACATATAGCATAGAGTTGCTAAAAGCATTAACTGAATAAAAACTAAACATATTAATAATCTTCTTGTTTTTTTAATATCCTTATAATCAACATCATAATTATTATCTCTATCATTTTTCTTTTTATTAATATTATTATAATTTTCTTTTTTGCTTTTATTTTTTTTATTTTCTTTTACTTTTTTATTTTTACTTTTATTTTTCTTTTTTGTATTTATTTCATCATTATTATCTAAAAACTCTTTAATTTTATCAGATTTAGCCTTATTTACTGTCATACTTGTTTTTTGATTATTTTTATCATTATTAAA
>CAZLWI010000015.1:10103-16921 GCA_964563525.1 uncultured Lachnospiraceae bacterium
TTCATCATCTTTAGGTCTACTTTTAATAAGATATATTATTACAATAATAATTGCAATAGCTATAAAAATTGCAAATATAATTAATCCTGCAGAACTACCACTCTGTTCTTTGGGATCTTTTACTTTAGGATCTGTAGTTTCTTCAGTTTCAGATTCCGATTTAAGTTCTTCTTTTAATTCTTCTGTTTCTTGCTTAGGAGTTTCAACAATTTCTTTTAGATAATCTTTATGCATATATGCATTTGTATTATTGTATTTAAATTGATACCAATCTCCTGATTTTCCTGTTACTTCAATTATTTTTCCTTTATTGTATACTCCTAATGAACTATATTTTGTTGATGGATGTGGTCTTATATTTACATCATTATCTGTTACTTGAAATTTGCCTGATACTACATCTACATTAGAAGCTTCAGGTGTAATTTCAACTTTTATTCTTTTTTCTATAATTTTGCTAGTAATACTATTAGTATCCAATTTTTTATTTTTTAAGGTTGCAGATTCTATTTCTAATTTTACATCAATCCATGCATCCCCTGATTCTTTTACTTTATATTCTGCTTTTATTAAACCAGTAAGTGGAGTATCTCCTTTTGCTGTTTTTTTCGCATCCATGCTTATATATTCTAAATTACTTGACTCATTTAAATTCAAAAATGCTATACTATAACAATCATTACCTGTAATAGTAGCATTTAAAGAAAATTTAGTTCCAATAATAGGATTTCTTGGTTTTATTTCTAACTTAATATCTGCAGCATAAATATTGTTAAATAACAGGTCATAAATCAATAGTATAACAAAAACTAATACTGTAATTAAAATTATTCTTTTCTTTTTGTCCATTTTAAACTCCTTAATCTATAATGATCAATCATTCATTACAATTAATTATATATTACATATTATATTCAATATTAAAATTATTATTCTTCTGGATTTATTTTACTCTCATCAGTAAACTTTTGTGTAGTCTCTTCTGAATGGTTTTCTCTAGCTTTATTAATATTATTAACATTTTTATTTTTTCTCTTTTTAAATATTAAAACAATAATTCCTATAATTAAAATTAAACCTAAAATTGCAGCCAAAACAAAAATAATAATTTGATATTTAATATCTTTCATAAGTTCATCTTTTATTTCTTGTTCTGATTTAGTATTAGAAATTAAATCTGGTTCTGTTTCCTTTGGTTCAGGTTGAAGCTCTGGTAAAGCTTTTATTATAAGTTTATCATCAAAATTAAATGTTTCACCAGAAATTGAATTATTATCTATTTTACCATCTGGTTGCACTGTTCCAGTTTCAAATACAATTTCATATTGAATCCATGCATCTCCAGCTTTAGTTGCTTTAAAATATGCATTAAGAGACTTACTGATTGGAAATCCATTTTCTGACATCACCTCAGAATCTCTAGATATTAGTTGTAAGTTTGAAGAATTATTAATCTTTAAAAATCTCATACTATAAGTATAAGGTAACTTTGTATCTATTTTTAAAGTAATTTTATCACCTACTTTAGGTGATGATGGTGTTATTTTAGTATTTAGCGAAATAGCTTTATTATCAATATCATGCGATGCTTTTATGATATTTATTAAAAAACTAAAAACTAATGTAATAATCAATACTAAAACGAGAATTCTAGTCATTTTTTTAGTAGTTTTATACATAATAAACTCCTTTCAAGAATAAATTAATTATATTCTTTTAATTTTTGTCATCTAATTCTTTTGTTGTATCTAATTCTTCTATTACATCTTCTGTTTCTTTTAACTT
Source organism: uncultured Lachnospiraceae bacterium (assembly GCA_964563525.1). GTDB lineage: Bacteria > Bacillota > Clostridia > TANB77 > CAG-508 > CAZCCM01. Next base: position 11,889 of record CAZLWI010000015.1, read on the forward strand.
ATCATTTATATCTGTATCATTTAATATATTTCCATTTTCCTTAGACTTTTTTAAGTTCCTATTTTTAGAAATATATAACAAAATAACTATTATAATAGGTATTATTATACCAGCTAAACTTAATAGTAATAAATCAATATTTTTTTGTTTAGATTTATTTGCTTCTAAATTTAAATTATTCTCATTTGATATTTGTTCATCTATTTTTATATTTTCTTCAATATTATCATTTATCGGCTCAGTTAGATTTGTATTTGTTTCTTCATTTTTTAAATCTAATGTACCATCTGGTAAAAGAGGAGCTGTAATAATTGTTCCTACATAATTAAATACACCTTCTCCAGATTGTTGTGCTATAAATGTAACATGAGGACCATGACCTTTTAGAGGTATATTACCACTCTTGACTGGACTGAAACCACTCCTTTTGTCAAAAATTGTATTATCATATGATTTAATATCTAAAGCAAGTTCACTGCAATTGTCAACATCAGTATATAGTATTAATGCAAAAGGATCACCATTTCTAGGATTTGGAGAATCTAATTTTACTTTTATTGGTCTATAAAAAATATCTGGATTTAGATCAAATGGCGCAATAGGATTATGTATAAATTCACTTGTTGCTATTATAGTATAATGAAATATTATTATACCGAATACAACAAGAGAAATAATTGGTATTATTATAAGCATTTTGAGTAATTTTTTCATAGTATCTCCTTTCTTAACTTACATTTTATCTGGTAAGTTAATTCCCATAATATCACATGAGTTTTTAATTACATGTGCAATCATATAACTTAAGTATAATTTAGCATCTCTTTCATTTTTATCATCAACTAATATTCTATTATCTGTATAGAAATTACTAAATTCCTTAGTTAGATTTAAAATATATTGTGTAAGTATTGTTGGTTCATCTTTATTTCTAGATAATTCTAATATTTCACCATATTTATATATTTCTCGTATTAATTTATATGATTCCTTATTATTAAATAAAATATCCAAATTAACATCCTCTAGTTTAGGTGCATTATAATCTTTAAATAAATTATTAATTCTTACATAATTATATTGAATATATGGACCTGTTTCTCCCGAAAAATTTAATACTTCTTTCCAATCAAAAACCTGATCTTTAATTAATGTTGTAGAAATATTGTTAAAAACAACTGCTCCAATTCCAACTTTTCTTGCTATGTTTTTTCTTTCATCATTAGACTCTATATTATCTTTTTTATCTATAATCTCATAAGCTCTATCAATTGCTTCTTCTAATAGTTCTTCTACTTTAATTACATTACCTTCTCTTGTAGACATCTTACCTGATGGAAGTCTTACCATTCCATAAGGAATATGTTTTAAGCCTTTTAAATATTTATAATCAATTCCTAATAATTCTGCTATTTTAAACAACTGTCTAAAATGCAATATCTGTTCTGAACCTACGACATAAAGACATTCATCAAAATCATATTTATTAATTCTATAAAAAATTGTAGCTAAATCTCTTGTAATATATAGGCTTGAATCGTTTGATTTTTGAATTACAGCAATCCCTAAATCATATTTTTCCAAATCAACTATCTTCGCACCTTGTGATTCAATTAATAAATTGTTATCATCTAACTTTTTAATTACTTCAGACATAAGTTCTGAATATTTAGATTCACCTCTTATTTCATCAAAAGATATATTTAATTTTTCATATGTTTTATTAAATTCATTTAAAGAAAGATTAACAAAGTATTCCCATACTTTTCTTGTATTTTCATCACCTTCTTCAAGTTTTTTAAAATTCTCTCTACATTTATCTAAAGCTTCTTCATTTTCACTACATAATTTATTTATTCTTACATATATTTCAGTAAGCTTCTCTATTGGATTATTGTTAAAATCATATTCATCTTTCCAAAGATTATATCCTTCAATTAGTTTACCAAATTGTGTTCCATAATCTCCTAAATGATTAATTCCGATTGTATTATATCCCAGAAACTTATTTAGTCTATATAAATATGCTCCTATTAAAGTTGTTTTTAAATGACCTATGTGAAATTCTTTTGCAATATTTGGAGATGAATACTCTACTAATATTGTTTTATTTTTATTTCTTTCTTCTACTTCTTTACTTATTCCATATTTATCTTTTCTATTGTTAAATTCATATAATACTTCTTCTATTAAATCTTTTTTATTAATATTTATATTTATATATCCTGAAACTACAGCAACATATTCAATTTCTGGGATATTAATAAAATATTGTTTTAATTCTTCTGCAATAATTTGTGGAGATTTAGAAAATATTTTTGCTAATTTAAAACAAACAATAGAATAATCTGAGTCAAACTTCTCGTTTGACTCCTCAACAATCTCTAATGCAATTTCTTTCTCAATATTTGCATTATTTATTAAAATATCTTGTAATAATTTTTTATAATTTTTCATTAATCACCTTTGTAGTTAATTCGATAATTAGTTCCCTATTATCATCTTTCGCAATAATATTTTTAATTTTTTTATCACATTTTAAACATTTATATATTATTTGTTCTTTACCATCTTTAAACATATATCCTATTGGCTCTAAAATGCCTTTACAAGGATTTTCTCTGTCTCCTGGTAGATTATCTACATGTTTAGAGTATAGACAGTAATTACAGTGGTCTCGTGATGTATAATTTAGTTTTTCAACTTTTTTACTGCAATTTTCACAAATGAATTCTTCATCATTCTTAATCATATATACTTCCACCTATAAATTCTCTAATTAAAGAATTGTTTGGTATTAAACTCTCATCTATATATTCAAAATATTTTAGCATTGATATTAATCTTTTAGCTTCACTATATTCTTTAATGTCATTTGGTATAGTTTCTAATAATGGAATAGCATGTGCTTTTAATGCAGATAATTCATATACAATAGATGAATTAAACATATAGTCTGCTGTTTCTTGATAAGGGAAAATATGCTTTTTTTCGCCTCTTCTAACTGAATACCAAGCTTTTAAAGTATGTTCTGGGCTATAACCTCTAAAGCTATTATCTCTAACTATTCTTCTTAATAATCTAGTATCAGTTGTAGATATTCTATTAAAGTAATCAATATTTAAAACAGTTAAATCTGATATATATATCTTATATTTTAACTTTCTATCTATTTGATATGTTAACTTATCATTTAAACAATGTATTCCTTCAATTATTAAAACTTGATCTTTATCTATTTTTAATTTTCTATCTTCATTCCATGATTTTGTCCCAGTCTGAAAGTCAAATGTAGGAATTATTACTTCTTTACCATTAATTAGATCTTGTAGATCTTTATTAAATAATTCTAAATCTATAGCTTCTAATGCTTCAAAATCATAATTACCAAATTCATCTTTTGGATTATTTTTTCTTTCAACAAAATAATTATCAACAGATATAGTTACAGGCCTAACACCATCTAATCTTAAAGCTGTAGATAATTTACCTGCAAAAGTTGTCTTACCTGAACAAGAAGGACCTGCAATTAAAATAACTTTTACTCCTTCTTTAGCAACTATTTTATCTGCTAATTCAGCTATTTTCTTTTCATGTAATGCTTCAGATAAAAGTACGACATCTTTTGGATTGTCTCTTAATGCATTATTATATTTATATAATGTATTTAATCCTAATACTTTATATATTTCCTCATAATCATGTAATGCTCTTAATAGTTTTTTGTTCTTTTCAAATGGTTGTAGTACATCTGGTTCTAAATTATCTGGATAGCGAATTATAAAACCATGTTCATATTTTTCAACACTAAATATCTTAGCAAAACCGGTTGCCATAGGCATAACACCTAAAAAATAATTATAATATTCTTCACAAAAATATAGTTTTACTCTATCTTTAGTTATATTATCTAATTGTGCTCTACCTCTTAAAGTATTATCTCTTTCAATTAATTCTGTAGCTTCTTCTTTTGTCATATTTTTAGGAATAATTTTTAAATTTAAAGAAACCAATTCCTCTATCTTAGCTTGAATATTTTTTACAATTTCTTTTGTAACTTCCATATTATCAAATTCAGCAAACATAGCATTTGATAATTGATAATTAATAGTTAAATGTGCTTCTGGATATAATAAATATGTTGCCATAGACATTAAATACAGTAATCCTCTAATATATACTACTTTACCATCATCTGAAGTTAAGTCTAATAATTCTAACTCACCATCTTCATGTAATCTATGACCTAAAGATATTACTTCATTATGAAACCTACAAGCAATAATATATCTTTCACTAGTTTTTATTTCCATTTCAAAAGCATCAAAAACTCTTGAACCTTTCTCAATTTCTTTTACTTTATCTCCTAATTTAATTTTAAGCATTTACTTCTCCTATACTACATTATAAGTTTTTATTTTTAAGGCATATTATTAAACATATTAAATACAGCCTAATGTATAATTATTATACCCTATTTAATTTATCTTTTCTAGTTTTAACAATTATTTTTATAAACTATTAGTAAATTGCAATAATTAATATTGTAACCGTCTATAGAACTGTTAATATTAAAATTATTCTTTTAAAACCTTATTAAATTATTATTTTGGCTTTTTTAGAAAAAATATAGTTGCTGGTAATCCAACTACTACTCCAGCCGCTACACCTATACCTATAATTGCAGGTACTGGTAATTTAGGTTTTGGTATTTGTTGTGTTTTTTCTTCATCTATGTCAGGTTTTTCTTCTGGTTTTACAATCTTATTTTCTATTTCTGTATCAACCTTTTTTTCAGTTTTAGGAACAATACTTTCTTTAATTGGATCAGGTGTTTTAGATTTTGCCACAACTTTTACTACATTTGCTTTCGGAATAAATCCAGGTGCATGTAGATATTGTAACTGAAAATAGTCTCCTTTTTCACCTGTAGCTTCAAATTCAGTTCCTTCATGATAGAATTTAAGTGGTTGCCATGTTTTATCTGGAGTTGGATTTATTGGAGTATTACTTTTTATTACCTTATATCTTCC
>CAZLWI010000016.1:0-11871 GCA_964563525.1 uncultured Lachnospiraceae bacterium
CCACCTGAAGAACCATAAGAAATAATATTGTTTTAATAATAGTATTATTAATATGTATAATAATACTGTATAATTTGAAAATGAAAAATAATTTAAAAATGAAAAAGATGTATTTTTGTACATCTTTTATTTTTTTCTTTTTAATTTTGATAAAAAAACATTATCTTAATTATTATTCTGTTATTTGAGTAAATGCGACAGTAACTTTTATTGAAGCCTTATTTAAAGGATTAGTTGTAGTTAAAGTATCAGCCTCATTATCCATAGTAGCAGTTGAGTCATCATTCCATTTAATATATATCCTAATATTTCTACCTGTAACAGTTGAGTTTAAAGTGATAGTTTCTTCAACTTCTTTTAAAGTTGTAAAAGGAGTAATATTTGCTCCTTCATCCATTGAATAGCCTGTTATTTCTAAATCATCTACAACATTATTTTCATCATTTTCCATTGAAACTAAATATTTAAAAGAAACATCCACTTCTTCAAAATCTAAACTCAAATCAAAATATCCTACTGCTGTAGGAGCAATTATTCCTTCTTTAATATGATCATTTCCGGGAAATGTTGGAGTAACTGTATCAGATATATCATTACCACTAGTAATATGTTCATTATTAACTTTAATATGCCATTTAGCAATATTCGTTGTAGAAACGGCACCTGTTGTAGAAATATATTTAGAATATGTTTGTGCAATTGAATATATTGCGATTGAGAATATTATTATTGTTAATAGAAGAATTATATATTTTGTTTTTTTCATTTTACATACCTTTAATTATAATTTTTTATTATTTTATTAAATTAAGAATTCATTAACTATCTAAAAACATATTAACATTTAAATATATTTATGTATAGAAAAATCTTTTGTTATTAATAATTTGTAACATTAATAAAACAATTGTTAAGATTGTATTTTAAAGCTGTTTATCTTTTAAGTTTTAGCTAATAAATCTAAACAATATTTAATATAATAAATATGCTAGAAAGAAAAATAAAATGGCTAAAAAAGATAAAAAACAAAAATTAGATTTTGCTAATATGACAGATGCAGAAATTAAGGCGGAAAAAGATAAAATAAAGTCAGAAGCAGAAAAACGAATAAAATCCAAGAAAAGAGAAAGAGCTCTTAAAATGGGTTTATTAATTATATTACTGTTTTTGATTATTCTTTATGTAATTTTAAGAGTACTATTTTTACAAGGTGCTTTTACTATTTCTCTTGATCAAAACTTTGCTAAGAAATCAGGAGTTATAATTTTTGAAAGAATGGATGATCAAGAAACAAGAAGAGTATTAAATGCTAAAAAATTAGAATTTATGGATAATATTGATGAAACATGGATACCAGAACAAATAGATAAAATGGGTGAAGGAACACATAATGGAGAAAACTATATTGCATATACTTTTTATGTAGCTAATAGAGGAGTAGATACTGTAAATTATTGGTATTCAATATTGATTGATGATGTAATAAGAGATGTTGATAGAGCTATACGAATAAAAGTATATGTAAATGGAAGACCTACTACATATGCAAAAGTAGGCTCAAATGGTCAACCAGAACCAGGAACAAAGTCTTTTTATTCAACAGATATAGCATTAGTTGAACCTAGATATAATTTTAAACCAGATGAAATAGATAGAATAACATTAGTAATATGGATTCATGGTCCAGATCCTGATTGTGTAGATTCCTTAATTGGTGGAGAAATGAAAATGCATATGGAAATAACTGAAGAACAGAAAAAAGATGGTAAACCAACCGTTCAACCTGGATGGACTCAAGAAGGTAATCAAGGTTTAGATATAAATCAAAAAGTTATAGATAAGAAAAGAGAAGAAGAGAAAAATAATTAAAGGCTTAGAAAAGCTTAAAAAATCAAAATAAATTTACTTAAATAAAAATCAATGTAAAATTAAGCATTATATTACATTACATAGATATTACAATTTCAATACAAATACAATACTTTTACATGAATAAAAAACTTTTTGATTGATTATATATATTGTGTTTGCTATATTAAGATTACAAATTAAAATAAATAATTTATAAACGAAAGGAAAAATTATGAAAAGAAACAAAAAAACTAACTTAAAATCGTTATTGTTAGTATTATTAATCACATTAGTTATGTTAATTGCATCATCTTATGCGTGGTTTACAGCCAACCAAACAGTTACAGTTAATCAATTAGAAGTTAATGTTCAAACAACAAGTGGTTTACTAATTTCTGTTGATGCTCAAAATTGGAAATCTGTTTTAACAACAGCTGATTTAAATCAAGCAACAGTTAATGCAACTTATGCAACAAATGTTAATCAAATCCCAGCAGAGATGGAACCTGTTTCAACAGCTGGACAAGTTACAGCAGGTAATTTAGATATGTTCCATGGAGTAGTTGAAGCCAATGAAACTACAGGTCTATTTGACTTAACAGCTACAAAACAAACTGATACGAAAGGAACAGCAGGAAAATATATTGTATTTGATATATTTTTACAAGTTAATGCTGATACACCAATATGGTTAACAACAAATTCAACAGTAGTAGCAGTTGGAGATTCAAAAGGACTTGAAAATGCTGCAAGAGTAGCTTTCTTAACAGAAGGTAATGTTCCAATAGGTTCACCAGCAGCAACAGCTCAAGCTTTAAATAATGCGACAACAGCAAATGTATTTTTATGGGAACCAAATTGTGATGTTCACACAGCAGCAGGAGTTCAAAATGCTATAAATGTTTATGGTAAAACTACAACAGAAACAGGTGCAGCAGCTTTAACATATGTTGGTATAAAAGCAGCAATTGATGCTTCAGCAGGAGTTACAATTAATAATACTGCAACTATGACTGAATATTTTTCACCAGTAACACCAACTTTATCAACTAATAAAGTTATGGGACAAGATCAAACATTTATGACTTTAACAGCTGGTATTACTAAATTAAGAGTTTATATGTGGATTGAAGGTGAAGATGTTGATTGTGAGAACAATGCTTCAGGTACAGACATTGGATATAACTTACAATTTACAGCAGTTGACCCAAGTACTCCATAAGGTGTATACTTAAGTTAATAAGGATAAAAGCTTGTATATTTACAAGTAATTATATAGGCATGTCGGCAAAAGGCTGGCATGTCTTTTTTATGGTAAAAAAAATAAATATATGTTAAAATATATATATAATAAACTTAATATTTATATAAGTGAGGTACTAATGGAAAAGAAAGTAATATTAACAGGTGATAGGCCAACAGGTAAACTACATTTAGGTCATTATGTTGGTTCATTAAAGCAAAGACTAGAACTACAGAATAAAGATATATATGATATGTATATTATGATTGCTGATATTCAAGCTTTAACTGATAATTTTAAAAACCCTAAAAAAATCCAAGACAACTTAATTGAAGTTGCATTGGATTATTTAGCTGTGGGCATAGATCCTAATAAGACTTGTATATTTATTCAAAGCCAAGTACCTGAACTTACAGAACTTACTACATATTATCTAAATTTAGTAACTGTAAATCGTTTAGAAAGAAATCCAACTATTAAAACAGAAATTATTGAAAGAGAATTTAATGAATCTGTTCCTACAGGATTTTTAGTTTATCCAGTTAGTCAAGCAGCAGATATTACTGCATTTAATGCAAGTATTGTTCCTGTTGGAGAAGATCAACTACCTCTAATAGAACAAACAAGAGAAATTGTTAGAAGTTTTAATAATATATATGGAGAAACTTTAATTGAACCTGAAGCTTTACTTGCTAAAAATGCAAAAGAAAGAAGATTATTAGGAATAGATGGAAATGCAAAAATGAGTAAATCTCTAGGTAATTGTATATATTTATCTGATTCAAAAGAAGAACTTGAAAAGAAAGTAATGCAAATGTATACAGATGAAAATCATATAAGAGTTGAAGATCCAGGAAAGGTTGAAGGTAATGTAGTATTTTCATATTTAGATATTTTTGTTAAAGATGATAGTTTTGAGAAATACTATCAAGAATTTAAAAATTTAGATGAATTAAAAGATGCTTATAGAAATGGTGGAATTGGAGATGTTAGAATTAAAAGATTTTTAATTGATATATTAGAAGAAGAATTTGCACCTATAAGAGAAAAAAGAGAAGAATTAGCTAAAGATAAAAATAGAGTTTATGAAATATTAAAAGAAGGTTCTAATAAAGCTAGAAAAGAAGCACAATTAACTTTAAAGAAAGTTAGAGAAGCAATAGGCTTAGAATATTTTGGTTAATATATGGAAAATGAAAAAGAAATAAAGAAAAAAAGAATTAAACGAAATAGAATAATTGGAAGAACATTAATAATAGTTTCTTTAATTGTTTTTCTTATTATATTATTAATTTTTATAATTGAAATGAACAGAATGAAAAAAATAGAAATTCAAGATAATAAATTAATAACAATATATGAGGAGAATAAAAAGAATCCAAAAGAATTATCTAAATATAGTATAAGAGCAATATTAAAAATTCCAAAACTTGATGTCCAAGAATTAATATATTTAAATAAGAATAATGTTTATACAGATTTAGAAAAAGGTGTTGTTGTATATAGACAATATGATAGTTTAAAAGACGATGTAAATAATATGTCAGTTATATTGGGTCATAATAGTGGTCTTAGAACTAAGAAAGTATTCTTAAAATTAGAGAAAATGAAGATAGATGATGAGTTTTTTATTGAATTTGATGGGAAACAGCATAAATATATAGTTAAAAACAGATATATAGTTGATCCAAAAGAAGAAGCACCTTTTGTAAAAGAGAAAGATAAGAATAAAGTATATCTTTTTACATGTTATCCATATCCAATAAATAATAAGAGATTAGTATTAGAAGGTATAAGAGAAAAAATATAGTTAGCTAAATTATAAATGAATAAAACAAAAAAAGAGAAGAAATTAAAATCTTCTTTTTTTACATAAAAAAGCAAAAAAACATTGAAAAGAAAATGTAAAAATAATATTAAATAAACTTGCTAAATATTGAAAAATCGAGTATAATTGTTGTACGGTTAAATATTTTATTTAAAATTTTAGGGAATATATGTATAATTTTCTAATTTTAAGTAACGGCTAAAGATAAAGATGTGTAGAGCAACATAAACTATTTTAAGGGGATGCAATTAGGGAGTGGCTACTAAAAAAGATGTTGCACAAAAGAGAAATATAAATGTAAAAAAACAAGAAAAAGAAAAACAACAAAATAACAAAGAAAAAAATATAAATAAAAAAAGTAGAAAAACTAAAGCTACAAAATTCATAGTGCCATTTAGTGCAGGATTAATTGTAGTTTTAGTTTTTTTGTTTGCCCTTATAATAACTTTTATTTCTATTAAATATATTAATTTAGAAAAGAAAGAAAGATTGAATGTTGGAATAGTTATTACAACAAATGATAAGCCTGATTATTTTACTGGAATGTATTTATTAATGGGACAAAACAAGCCTAGATATAATTTTACAATATTAGGGAAAATTGAAGAAGCAGAAAAATCATATATTGAAAATAAATTAGATGTATATATATATAACGATAATCTCGATGTAATTATGAATACTAAAAATAATCTTGTAGAAGAAAATTTAAAACTAATCTTTAGAGCATCAGATTTGTTTATTGAAGATAATTTTAAATTAACTGAAGAACAATTTAAAAAACTAGAATATTCAACAATAACAACAAGAAAACATATAGATTTTAATGGAGAAGAAGATCTAAAAAACAATATTATAAATATTAGTAAAATTAAAACAATTGAAAAAATAAATACATTTGTTTTTGTTATTATACCTGTATTTCTTTTAATTTTTATTATTAGAAATGTATATGAAAACATATTAATAAAAAAAGAAACTAAAAAAGAAGTAAAGAAAATAACTAAAAAGGAAAACAAAGAAAAAATAAAAGTAAATAAGAAAGAAGATAAGAAAGTAAAAAATAAAAAAGAAGCAGAAAAATTAGAAATAAAAAAAGATAAAGATAATAAAAAGAAAAAAGAAAAAGAAGATAAAGATAAGAAGAAAGTAAGCAAGGAAACTAAAAAAGATAAAACAATAAAAGATACAAAGAAAAAAGAAATAGATAAAAATATTGAAAATAAAGAAAATAAGAACAAAAAAGAAAAAACAACTAAGAAAAGCAATACTGTAGAGAATAAGAAATAGGAATATATATGAAAGATTTTAAAAGAAATTTAATTAAAGAATTAATATGTTTTGTGATTACATTAATAATATTTATTATATTATTATTTGTTTCATCTTTAACTATATTAAATAGTTTAAATTTGGAGTTTTTAAATTATTTAATTTTAGTTGCTCATTTTATAGGAATATATATTTTAATATTGCTTTTTACTTATTTAATTAATAGAGATTTAAAATTTGAAATGAAAACTAAGATTGCAATACATACTTTAATATTAGGAATACTAATATTAAGTCTTTTTGTTTTTAGTTCATGCATTAATATTATTAATCCGGTAAAACATATATCAGACATATTTATAGAAACAATATTATTTAATGTTTTTCCTTATTATTCATATATTTTATTAATTTCAATTTTAATTATTATTTATTTAATATTCAAAATTATTATTTTAATTAAAAATAATAAAAAAGATAAAAAAGATAAAGATAATAAAAAGAAAAAAGAAAAAGAAGATAAAGATAAGAAGAAAGTAAGCAAGGAAACTAAAAAAGATAAAACAATAGAAGATAAAAAGAAAGAATATAAATTTTTGAAATATATTATATTAATTGTTTTCTTTATAGTTTTTGGTGTAGGTATGTCTTTTAAGATTATAAGATTAAATTCTGTTTATTTAATTAATATGGATGAAGATAATACTATACTTACTGAAATTGAATCATCATATAAAGATATTAAACATGTTAGAAAATTAGATTTATCAAAAATAGATTCTGATAAAAAAGAAAAATCATTGATTAAGAGTATTATATACAATGAATCACAGGTATATATTGTAATACCTGAAGGATATAAAAAGGGATTAGAAATATCTAGAATGAAAAACACATCAAATACTAAAAAGATAATATTTATTAGTCTTAAAAATGAAGATAGAAATATAGAGTACCAAGTACTTTTAAATAGAATTAGAGAAAATGCAATAGTGTATGAGATATACGGAGATTTTACTGAAACAAAAGAAATTTTAAACAAGTTCAAAATGAAACATGAAATTAAAATTAAGTAATTTAATGTTTTAAATTAAGGAGAATCTTATGAAAAAGATTAGAATAAGAAAAAAATTTATTTCAATACTATTAATGTTTGTAATGGTTTTTACACAGTTAATACCAGTAGTTTCTCACGCAAGAGACTTAAGTGTAAGATCTGTTGAACCAGTAGTAGATACACATACATATCAATTTTTAAATGTTGATGATAGTGTCATACAAACACAGATAGTAAAGGATGGAGAAAGACTTATAGAACCAGCACCACCAACAGGAGAAGGTATATTCTTAGGATGGTTTGATGGAGATACTAAGTTTAATTTCTCAAATCCAATTAGTGTAACAGAAACAAAAACCATTCAGCTAAAAGCTAAATTCGATACAACTAAAATTAATATTACATATATAATTGAAAGTCAGGTTATAGGAGTTAAGCAACAAGTCAAAGGTCAGACAATTAACACATCTGACTTAATTATTCCTGTTAAAGATGGTTTTGAAGCAACAGGTTGGTCAACAGATGCAGCAGGAAATGATGTATTTGACGAGAGTACAATTGTAAATGATGACTTAACTCTTTATGTAATATATACAGCAAGACATAAAGTATTATTAGATACTACAGGAGGAACACATCTGTCACCAGTATATGTGAATGACGGAGAAAATTTAGTTGGTAAAATACCAGCAACAACTAAAAAAGGCTATTCATTTACACATTGGTCAGAAACAGATGGAGGAGCAGCATATAATTTAAATACAGCTATTCACTCAGACAAAACATTATATGCAGTTTGGGGACCTACAACAGCTAATTATACTGTACAGTATTGGTTAGAAAATGCAGATGATGATGAATATTCATATGATAGTAATATGATTAGATCAGGTACAACAGGTTCACTTGCTACATTTGCAGTAAAAACATATAGTGGTTTTCATTTAAATCAAGCAAAAACTGATGCTGAACAAGTAACAATTAAAGGTGATGGAAGTTCAATTAAAAATGTGTATTATTCAAGAGATACATATCAATTAATGTTTCGACATAGAGTATTTGGTCAAGGGTATCCTTTAATTCCAGCACCTAATACTTTTACATATAAACAAGGACAAAACACAGTAGATAATTGGAATGCAGTATCAGCTAGATATCCACAATATAATTGGTATACTGCAGCAGGTGGAAATGTAGCATATACAAATGCACCAAGAATGCCTAAAAGTAATTTAACAATATATGGTAAAACAGTAGGTGATACTCAGTACAAGATTAGATATGCAGAAGAAAATACAAAGCCATTAGTTTATGTAAAAGATGACTATAATTTTCGTGGAAATAGTGGTTTACATTTAACGCCTGAAGACTATATAGAAATAGAAGGATTTACTTGTGTATCAAACTCAAATGATGATTCACAAACATTTACAAAAATAAATGATGTATTGACAACAACTATTTTTTACTCAAGAAATTCATATGATATAGTTTTCCATACAAATAATGATGAACAAATTATTACAGTAGCAAATAATCCATATCAATCAGATATTAGTGGTAAAGCATTAGCAAGTTATGTTGTTGGTGTAACAACAAGACCATCAGATGGTCATGTATTTGCTGGTTGGTATAGTGATCCTGGATTAAATAACACATACGATTTTGCAGGTAAAACTATGCCAGCAAACAATATTGTTGTATATGGTAAATGGATACCAGTAACAGTAAATATTAATGTACATGCAAAAGCACAAGGTTTACCAGGCACAATTAGAACAGCAACTGTTTTCAAAGGTGAAACAATTCATGAAGGATATCCAAATATTTCAGATTTTGAAAACAATTTTTTAATATATGATATTCCAGAAGGAGCAACAGAAGCAGATTTTGTTGGTTGGTATTGGTTTGCAAATGGTAAATTAGAAGGTCTATCATATGATTTTAATATTATACAAGATATAGAAGTATATCCTGTATGGAAAAACCAATTGGCAGAAGTTAAATATCTACCAAATGGTGGTTCAGGAATACAAGTAGATAGTAATACATATGTTCTTGGATCAACTGCTAAAGTTATGGGAAATGAATTTACTCCACCAACAGGCAAACATTTCCTAGTTTGGGAATCAGAAGATGGAACTAGATATAATCCAGGCGAAATTATCACATTACAAAATAAGATAGTTAATTTAAAAGCAATATGGGAATTAGATATTGAAAAAGTTAATTTAACTTATCTTGGAAATGGTGGTAAGTTAGCTAATAATGATACTAGTTATTCAATAGAATATGATAATAATTCAACTGTAACAGTTGAAACAAATAAATTTTTAAGACCTAATTATGAATTTGTAGGTTATGAAGTAGAGTTATGGGACGGAGAACAATTTAATACAACAATTGTTCAACCAGGAGAAACTCTTTTAATAACAAATTTAAATACAGATCAAAATGTTTTAAAAGCTTTATGGGAAATAAAGAAAATAGATATAAATATTGAGAAATCTTGGTTTAATCAAAATGGAGGACAACTAGAAGATAAATATAAATTTGAGATTATAGCAATACTATATAGAAATGGTACAGAAATTAGTAGACATACATTAAATGCAGGAAATGGATATAAAGTAATAGTAGAAGATATGCCATTAATAGATGGTGATGGTAATCCATATACATATACAGTTCAAGAAACTGCAACAGATCCAACATTATTAGAAAATTTTGAAGTAGAATATAAATCAAGAGTTGAAAATGATGACATATATATGGAAATAGAAAATATGTTAAAAAACTTTACAGGAAAAATAACTATAAATAAATATTTTGATAATAATGAAGGATATAGTACTCTAGTAAACAATTTACTAGGAAAAGGATTGAGAACACCATCAAGTGGTTTAAAATTCTTTGTAAATATAACAGGACCATTTGGATATAATGAAAGAAAAGAAATAACTGTAGGTACTCCAACAGTTATAGATGGACTTCCTTTTGGTTCATATGAGATTGTTGAAGAAGCTAATCCAAATTATACAACAACATATGAAAACAACAATCCAATATTAACACCATCTAATCCTGAAGCCGTAGTTAATGTATATAATAAGGCAGTAGGTGGAGATTTAACTAATAGAAATGTAGTTCTAACAAAGACTTGGAAAAATGGACCTGAAAGAGAAGCAGAAGACATTACAGTAACTCTATTTAGAACTAAAGGAGATGGAACTCAAGAACAAGTATCAGGAGTTACTCCAACAATAGTTAAAGTAAACTCACATCTATTTACATATACATTTGAAAATTTACCTAAATATGATAATACAGGTGCTATGTATACATATCAAATAACTGAAACAATAAATGTATCAAACTATACATCAGGAACAGTTACAGGAGATCAAGATAGAGGTTTTGAAGTAATAAATACATATGTACCTCCAATGACAGACGAAAATTTAATTGGAAATAAAGTTTGGGTAAATACAGATGAAAATACAACATTACCAACAGTATTACTTGAATTATGGAGAAGAGTTGAAAATGTAGCAGACAGTGATGAACTAGTAATAGCAGCAAGAGCTTTAAACTCAGAGAATAAAGTAGACTTTGGTCAACAATTAAAAACAGATATTCAAGGAAGAAATTATATATACTATGTAAAAGAAGTATTTAGTGATCCAACAGATCCAACAATTGGTAACTTTGATAAAGTTGATGGAATAGATATGACAGCAACTAATATTCTAAGAAGTGTTGAAAATATGGATGGAGGATTAACTGTTATAAAGAACTTTAACAATAAAGATCAAATAGGTTTAGGAAATGGAACACCAACTGAACCTAAAGGTGATGATGACTTAAAATTTGAAGTTACAATTACAGGACCTAATGGATATAATCACACAGTTGAAATTAAAGTAGATGAGCCATTAGTATTAACAAATTTATACTATGGTCAATATACAGTAACAGAAACAGAGAATCCAAATTATACTGTTACATATGAAAATAACCCATCAACAATAAGTGAGGCAAATCCACAAGCTACAATTACAGTAAATAATGTTATAAAAGATGAAGCAGCTTTTAGAGATGTTAAACTTGTTAAAACTTGGAAAAATGGACCTGAAAGAAAATGGTCAGATATTAGTATTAAAATATATAGAACAGGTGGAAGTGGAGCTGAAGTAGAATTAGAAGGATTAATACCAACATGGAATAAAGATAGTTCACATCAATTCACATACACATTTGAAGGATTAGCAAAATATGATTCAAATGGTTACTTATTTGAATATAGATTAGAAGAAACATTAAATGTAGAAAATTATACAGCAGGAGAAATTACAGGAGATATGAACTCAGGATTTAAAGTAACAAACACATATGTGCCTTCTATGACTGATGAAAATATAATTGGAAATAAAGTGTGGGCAAATGTAGATGAAAATACTGATTATCCAAATATCAAATTTGAACTTTGGAGAAGAACAGAAGATGTAGCAGATTCTGATGAAAAAGTAGTAGATGCTACTGTTTTAACAGATAATAAAGTAGATTTTGGAAAACAATTAAAAACAGATAATCAAGGAAGAAACTATATCTACTATGTAA
>CAZLWI010000016.1:11971-16387 GCA_964563525.1 uncultured Lachnospiraceae bacterium
TAACAAATACATATGTTCCTCCAATGACAGAAGAAGATATTATAGCAAATAAAGTATGGGCAAATGTAGATGAAAATACTGACTATCCAAATATCAAATTTGAACTTTGGAGAAATGTGGAAGGTGTAGCATATTCTGATGAACAAGTAGTAGCTGCTACAGAAGTAGAAGATGACAAAGTTAATTTTGGAAAACAACTAGCAACAGACATTGATGGTAACGAATATACTTACTATGTAAAAGAAGTATTTGCAAATCCAACAGATCCAATGAATTCTAACTGGAAAGTAGAAGAAAATGGATTAACAGTAACAAATACTTTAAAGAGTAATAATCCAGAGAATCCAGAAGTGTTTGGAATCTTAAAGATAACTAAGACATTTGATAATAAAGATACTTATGAAGAACCACATTCTGAAGGTTTCACTGATAAAGATAAAGAACCAGAAGATATAAGCTTTGAAATTAGAATTACAGGACCTAATGGATTTGATGAGACAACAGAAATAAAAGTTGGTATAACACTTGAATATAAGAATCTATATTATGGAAAATATACAGTAGTAGAAACTGGAGATGAAAGATTTACAGTTGAATATCTTAATAATCCAGCAACATTAACTGATATTGAACCAGAAGCAGAAATAATAGTTGAAAATACAGTTACTGATGGATATGCAACAAGAAAGATATTCTTAACTAAATTCTGGAAAGATGGTCCAGAGAGATTAGCTGAAGATATTACAGTTAAATTAAGCAGACAATCTGGTGATGGAACAGTAACAGAATTAAACTTAAAACCAGAAGTAACTAAAGTAAATGATTATCAATATAGATATACATTTGAAAATCTAACTATTTATGATGCTTATGGATATAAGTATATCTATAGTATAGAAGAAGAAGTAAATGTAGATAATTATGAAGAAGGTGAAATAGAAGAAAGTGGTGAAGGATGGTATATAGTAACTAATACTTATAAATCACCATTAACAGAAGAACTTATAGGAACAAAAGTTTGGGTTAATGAAAATCCGTTTGAACTACCAAAAATATTCTTTGAATTATGGAGAAGAACAGAAGGTGTTGAAAATAGTGATGAGAAGGTAGCGGATAAAGTAGAAGTAGTAGATAAAAAAGTAAACTTTGGTCAACAAGATGAAACAGACTCTAAAGGTAGAAAATATATTTACTATGTAAAAGAAGTCTTTGATAATAAAGATGAAGCTAAAAACTGGAATATTAAAGAAGTGGGATTAGAAGTAACAAACTCAATGAAAGAAATAGAATCAGGCGATGGAGGACAAGGTGGAGTTGATAAGTTACCAAATACAGGAAATATTCATATTATAGATCAACTATATATAGCTTCAGCAGTAGTACTTATCATAGGATTTGCAGGACTTATCTTTATAGCAAAAGCTAGAAGAGAAGAAGTAGCATAAGTATTAAATCTTTGTATAATTAATAAATAACAAAGATGAACAAAGATTAAGGCAAGTTTTATACTTGTCTTTTTCTTTTTTATATATGTAACTTTTCTGTAACCTAGATTTAAAGAAAAGAAGATAGAAAATAATTGAAAAATCAAGTTTAAATTGATAATCTAAAATTAGTTATTGTATCTTATAGAGAGGAATATTTTTAATATGGGTTGGCAAGCAAGAGTTAAAGAGAAAAAACGAAAAGAAATTGATAGAGTGCTTACTAAAGAAGAAAAATTAGAAATTAAAAGAAAAAATAAAGAGTTGAAAGAAAGTATTAAAAAAGAAATAAATGAACCTATTGAGAATATTGATGAAAGAGTAGGTAAATCAAACATTAATTTATTATTCTTGTCTTTTAGACCAATATTATTTGCGGCAATAGGTTTGTTCTTTATGTTAATTAAAAAGAATTATGAATTTGAAGCAAATGCAAATATTTGGCCTATAATATTTTTTGTTGTAAATGTTTTAACAATACTTTTACTTATTCCTTTAATGAGATTACAAAGAATAAGTTTTAAAAATGTTTTGAAATATAAAGAAAAGAAATTTAAATGGTGGCAACATATCTTAATAATTTTAAGCATATTTGCAGCTTTTGTAATAGGAAGTGTTATAGCTGAATTAATAGCTTATGGAACAATTGGTGATAAAACAAACATGTTACTACAATCTAAATTTAAAATTGTTGATTATTTTCTTTTAATATTATTACCTTTATCAACAATATTAGCTGAAGACTTTTTCTTTTATGGATATATTTCTAATACTGTTAAAAACAATATTAGAAACTATATTTTAATTACAATTATAGCTATAGTACAGCATGCATTATTTCCTTTTTCTTTTGATTTAGTATTTATGGGATATAGAATACTATCTGCATTAATTATGTTTTCTCTATATACTTTAATTTATAGGAAAACTAAGAATTTTATACCTATAATAGTTTCACATACAATTTTAAATTTAATAACTATGATTAGCATAGTTTTAATATAAGAGGGTTTATGAATAAGCAAAATAATAATTTTAATAAAAATAGAAAAAATGATAAAAATACAAAAAACTTTAGAGACAATAAAAACTATAGAGATAATAAAGATTTTCATAAAGATAAAAAAGATAAAGAAGAAAAAGAATATGAAGATATAGTTATAGGTAAAAATGCTGTTAAAGAATTAATAAATTCAGATAAAGAAATAAATAAAGTTTGGATACAAAAAGGCTTAAGAGGTTTTGAAGAAATATATGAAAGATTAAGAGAAAGACAGGTAATAATTTCTTTTGTTGAAAAAGAAAAATTAGATAGATTAGCAGAACATCATATGGGTATAGTAGCTTCAATTCCACCTTTTGATTATGTTACTACAGAGGATATTTTAGATTATGCAAAAGAAAAGAATGAAAAACCATTTATATTAATATTAGATAAAATACAAGATACTCATAATTTAGGTGCAATAATTAGATCAGCACTATGTTCAGGTGTTCATGGAATTATATTACCAAAAAGGAATGCTGCAAGTGTAAATGCAACAGTTGTCAAAGTATCAGCAGGTGCAACTGCATATATGAAAATAGCAAGAGTAAATAATTTAAATTATGAAATAGATAGATTAAAAGAAAAAGGTTTATGGATAATTTCTACAGATATGAATGCAGATAAAACATATTATGAACAAGATTATGATATGCCATTAGCTTTAATTATTGGGAATGAAGAAAAAGGTGTATCAGAACTTACAAATAAAAATGCAGATTTTTCAATTAAAATTCCTATGGTTGGTAAATTAGATTCATTAAATGCATCTGTATCAACAGGAATTATATGTTTTGAAATATTAAAACAAAGACAAAATAAAGAGTAATTACATAACCAATATAATAAAAATAATATAATTAATTATATAAATTAGAGGAGTAGATAAATGTTAAAACAAAAATTAAAATTAAAAACTAAAAACTCGAAAAGAGGAGTATCTTTAATAGCTTTAGTTGTGACTATTATTATACTATTACTATTAGCAACTATAGTAATTGCGTCATTAAATTCAGATAATAGTCTAATTAACAGATCAAAAGAAACAAAGGTAGACAAAATAAAAGCAGATATAAAAGATTATGTTATGGCATCATATTCTGCTGTTATTTCAACACCAAAGTTAAAGGATAAACCAATAAATGTTTTAAAGGATAATATTAATAATGAAAATGCAGATAAATCTATGGAAAAGAAATTTATTGTAAAAAGTGTTGATGTTGAAAATAATAAGATAACAGTTGAACATAACGAAGTAGAGTTAGAAATAGATTTGAATGATTTTAATGCAGAATCAATTGATAATCCGACATTAACTAATTCATATATTATTAAATTTATATATAAGGAATCTGGTGTTATTAAAAATAAAGTTATGAATGTAGCAAAAGGTAAAACTTTGCAGGAACATATTAATTCTTCTTCAGATACTGTACCAAAAGATAGTAGTGCAGTTTGGGAACCAGTGATAGATTTTGCTACTCCTACAAATAGAAATATTGTATATAGAGAAGAAGGATTAAATGTATCTAAAGTTATAGCTTCTTTTAATTTAAATGGTGGCAATATAAATGGAGAGACTTTGATAGAAGATTTAGAATTAGATATAAATTCAGTTGTACCTAATATTGGTAATCCAACAAGAGCACATTATATATTTCAAGGTTGGAATCCACCTTTAGGAGAACCTATAACTCAAAATACAACATATACAGCAAGTTGGACACCAGTAAACTATACAATAACATATAATCTAAATGGGGGAAATATATCAGGTTCAACATCAAATGTGGTATATACTCAAGCATATGGTTCAACAACAAATAAGCCGGCAAATCCAACAAGAACACATTATACATTTAGTGCATGGTCACCATCAGTAGCATC
>CAZLWI010000017.1:0-16299 GCA_964563525.1 uncultured Lachnospiraceae bacterium
TTGTTACTACTAATGCTATTAATGTTACTCCTTTTCTCATTTGTTTACTCCTTTTATTATTCTTTTTTTGTTTTCTTTGTTGCTTTTTTTGTTTTCTTTTCTGTTCCTGGTTTATCCCACGAAATATATTCACATTTATTTTCTTTATCTTTTTGATTATTTTCACAAATATAGAAGTTCTTACCTCTTTTTGTTTTTCTAATATGAATTGTTCCACCACAATCAGGACATTTTTCTTCAATAGTTTTAATTATTGGTTTTGTATTTTTACAATCTGGAAATCCTGAACATGCTAAAAACTTACCATATCTTCCATATTTATATACCATCTGTTTTCCACATTTATCACAGATTTCATCTGAAACTTCATCTTTTAATTCTATCTTTTTCATTGTTTTTTCAGCTTTTTCTAATGTGATTTTAAATGGACCATAAAATTCTTCTATTAATTTTTTCCAAGCAATTTTACCTTCAGCAACTTCATCTAGTTCTTGTTCTACTTTAGCAGTAAATGTTGCATCTACTATTTCTGTAAAGTTTTTAACCAAAATATCATTAACAATTTCACCTAATTCAGTTGGTATTAGATATTTCTTTTCTTTCTTTACATATCTTCTATCTATTATTGTTGATATTGTTGGTGAATATGTACTTGGTCTACCTATTCCGTTTTCTTCTAATACTTTAACTAAACTCGCTTCAGTATATCTTGCTGGTGGCATTGTAAAAGATTGCATTGGATCTAATTTTATAAGTTTAGCAATATCTCCTTCTTGTAAATTAGGGAATTCTACAAAATCACCTTCTTCATCTTCTTCAATATTATATACTTTTAAGAAACCTTGAAATTTTATTGTTTGTCCTGATGATCTAAATTCATAACCTTCACAATCAAATTTAATTTTTATTGTATCATAAATAGCTGAAGCCATTTGACTTGCTATAAATCTTTTATATATTAATGAATATAGTTTATATTGATCTGGTGTTAAATGTTCTTTAATCTCGTCTGGATCAATGTCTGGATATGCTGGTCTTATAGCTTCATGTGCATCTTGTGAATCTTTAGCTTGTCTATAGTATCTATTCTCATAGAATTCTTTACCATATTTTTCTTCTATTACTTTTTTAGCAGCTGTTCTTGCTTGTTCAGAAACTCTAGTTGAATCAGTTCTCATATATGTTATTAATCCAGTTAATCCTTTTTCTGGAATTTTAATTCCTTCATATAATCCTTGTGCAACTGACATTGTTTTCTTAATTGTAAAATTAAGTTTTCTTGAAGCATCTTGCTGTAATGTTGATGTTGTAAATGGTGGAGTAGGATTCTTTTTTCTAGTACCTAATACTAGTTCTACTACTTTAAATTTCCCATTTTTTATTTCTTTTAAAATATCATCAACTTGCTTCTTATTTGTTAATTCTATTTTCTTTTCTTTACCATAAAACTTTGATTTAAATTCTTTATCACCATCAGAAAGAATAGCTTCAATATTCCAATATTCTTCTGGAACAAAGTTCTTAATTTCATTTTCTCTATCAACAATTATTTTTAATGTAGATGATTGTACTCTACCTGCAGATAATCCTGATTTAACATTAGCCCATAATAGTGGAGTTATTTGAAAACCTACTAATCTGTCTAATACTCTTCTTCCTTGTTGAGCATCTACTAAATCTTTATCTATTTTTCTAGGATTTTTAACTGCTTTTTGTACTTCTTCCTTTGTTATTTCATTAAAAGTTACTCTTGATGCTTTATCTAAAGGTATGTCTAATATATGTGATAAATGCCAAGCAATAGCTTCACCTTCTCTATCAGGGTCTGTTGCTAAATATATTTCCATATCCTTTGCAGCTGTTTTTAATGATTTAATTAAATCACCCTTACCTCTAATATTAATATATTCAGGTTCAAAATTATTTTCTATATCAACTGCTAATCTAGATTTTGGTAAATCTCTAATATGCCCCATTGATGCTAATACTTTTGTACCTCTAGGTAAAAATTTTTTTATTGTACCTGCCTTTGCAGGTGATTCTACTATAAATAGTTTACTCACTTTGTCACTTCCTTTATTTCATCATATATTCTTTCAATTACATTAACTGGATTTATTAATACTGCTTTTTCAGACATTTCTTCTAATTTCTTTTTATCAAATATTATTGAATTAATTGTCTTTAATAGTATATCTTTATTTACTTCTTTATTTAAAATAATTTTTGCTGCACCAACTTCTTCTAATACTTTCGCATTATCTACTTGTCTGTTAGCACCATGTGAAGGATATGGAATAAATATTGCTGGTTTTCCTAATACCATTATTTCAGTAACTGTCATTGCACCACTTCTACAAACTACTAGATCTGCAATAGCCATAACTTCATCCATATTATATATAAATGGTAAAACTTTCATATTTTGAATATTATTAATATCTATTCCATCTTCTCTTAAGATTTCTTTAATATCATTATATTGTTGTGGACCTGTTCCCCATACTATCTGGTATTTATCTAATTTTTCTTCTTTAATTATATCTATTAAAGTTAAATTAATTGTTCTAGCACCTTGGCTTCCACCAGTTACTAATATTACAGGTAAATCTTCTCTTAATCCAATATTTTTAAATATATCAGTTATTTCTTCTTTTGTAAATTGATTTTTCTTCATAGATATTGGATTACCTACTGTAACAAGATTATGTTTATGTTTAAAAAACTCTTTTGATTTATTAAATCCAAGTAATATTCTATCTGCATTTTTGTTAAATAATCTGATTGCTCTTCCTGGATATGCATTTGATTCGTGTAATACAGAAGGTATTCCTAATTTTATTGAAGCTTTGAATACAGGTGCACAAATATAGCCACCTGTACCTATTACTACATCTGGTTTAAACTCTTTTATAATTTTCATTGCATCAATAACAGATAACTGTGTTTTAATAAAATTCATCATATTAGAAATTGTTATTTCAGATAATAGTCCATAAGCTTCTATTTGTTTTAATTCATAACCAGCTCTTGGAACTAAATCATTCTCTAAACCTCTAAATGTACCAATAAAAAGAATTTCTGAATCTGGTTCTTCCTCTTTTATTTTATTTGCAATTGCTATTGCGGGATTAATATGACCACCTGTTCCGGCTGCTGCCATTATTACTCTCATATTTTATTCCTTTCTGTTAGAAATTCTATGTATACTAAGCAGTATCCCTACTGCTATTAAATTTACAACCATTGCTGTACCACCATAACTAAAGAATGGTAATCCTATTCCTGTTACTGGTACTAAATTAGTTATAACTAAGAAATTAAATATTATTTCTATAGCAAATAGTGCTGTTATTCCTGTTGCTAAAATTTTTCCAAAAACATCTTTTGTATTATGTGCAATTGTTACTGCTCTATGTAATAGTATAACAAAAATTACAAGCAAAAACATTGAACCAATAAAGCCAGTTTCTTCTGCGTATATTGATGCTATAAAGTCATTTTGTGGTTCTGGTAAAAACTCTTGTTTTTGTCTGCTCTGTCCGATTCCTAAACCAATCATTCCACCTGAACCTATTGCATAAAGACTTTGAAGTATTTGCCAACCATATCCTTGTGAATATGCTTCTGGATTTTTCCATGCTAAAATTCTTGCTACTCTAAAGCTCTCTGTGTTTGCAGATATATTTGCAATAAAATAAACTATACCTGCTATTCCTACTCCTAATGTTGATAATAGATAAATTAATTTTGTACCAGCTATAAACATTTGTGCAAATGTTATTCCTGCTACAACAACTGCTGCTGATAAATGATTTTGCCACTTATATATTAATATAGCTATTACTCCTGTAATTACTATTGGTAATAGAAAACCTTTTGATAAAGAAGATATACTTCCTTCTTTAATAATCTTTGTTAACAATCCTGCAGTAAAAATTATCATTCCTAATTTTATAAATTCTGATGGTTGAAAATTAAATCCACCTATTATAATCCATCTAGTAGCTCCACCTTCACCTATACCAGTAATTTTAACTAAAAATATAAGTCCTAAAATACCCATTAATATTAAAAATAGAATTGCCTTATTGTTAAATTTTCTATAATCAATCATCATAAATATTCCAGCACCAACTATTCCTACTACAACTGCAATAACCTGTCTTTTAACATAATAATACGAATCAGTTGCATCTGATAAACCTCTTGAAGATGATGCTGATAATAATGTTATTAAACCTATTATTAAAAGAAGAATTGTAACTACTATTAAAGGTAAATCTGTATTCTTTTTCCAGAATGATTCAGATTTGTCCTTTTCAATTCCTCTTTTACTTTTATTCTTTGTTTTTTTACTCATATTCCTATTTTTCTTTGTTTGTTTTTTACTTTTTTATTTATTTTCTTTTATTATTTGTTTATTAATTCTTAAAATATTTTAAACAAAATTAATATTGCTCCCATTATTAATGTTATTGTTGTAAATAATAATACTATTGATTCTTCTTTCCAGCCTGATAATTCCAAATGATGATGATATGGTGTCATTTTAAATATCCTCTTACCACCTGTTTTTCTAAAATATAATACTTGTATAATTACTGATAAAGTTTCAATTACAGGTATTATACATATAAATAACAAGTATAGAGGTTTACCTAATGCTATTGCAATAAGTGCAATTGTTCCACCTAGGAAAAATGATCCTGTATCACCCATAAATACTTTAGCTTTATGCCAATTATAGAAAAGAAAACCTATATATGCTCCCATTACTATTAATGTAAATAATGCTATATCTATTCTTTGATCTAATATTGATACAATAAAGAAGTAAACTAATATTCCTATACCAACTGATGATGCTAGTCCATCTATTCCATCTGTTAAATTTACAGCATTTGGAGTAGATAATATTACTATAATTGAAAGTAACATATATAATATTAGATTAACTGAAATTTTTATATTTATAAAAGGTATTAATATTGAAGTAGGATTCTTCAGAAGAAAAACTTCTATTAATACAAATACTATTGATAATAGTGTTAATAAAAGCATCTTATCTCTAGCTCTTAAACCTTCTGTACTTCTACTATTAACTTTTAAATAATCATCATAAAAACCTATTGCTCCAAAAGCTAGACTAAAAACTAATA
The DNA here is from genome assembly GCA_964563525.1 of uncultured Lachnospiraceae bacterium. Classification (GTDB taxonomy): domain Bacteria; phylum Bacillota; class Clostridia; order TANB77; family CAG-508; genus CAZCCM01. Next base: position 5,163 of record CAZLWI010000017.1, read on the forward strand.
ATATTAATATTGAAGCCATATTATTCATAAAAATTGGAACTTTAAATACAAACAGAAGTAAACAACTTACTATAATAGCAAGTATTACAAATACTCCTCCCATTGTTGGTGTTCCTGATTTCTTAAAATGTGATTCTGGACCATCTTCTCTTTCAGATTGTTTGACATTTTTCTTTTGAAAAGCAGATATTAACACTTTACCAAAAACTAAAGATAGAACAATCGAAATTAATAATATATATATCATTATTCCCCCTTGAATATTATTTACTTCTTATTTTATTTTTTATCTTTTGTTGATTTTTTCGTGTCTGTCTTTGTTGATTCTTTCTTTAATGTTTTCTTCTCTTTTTTTGTTGCTTTATTTTTTTCTTGTTCCTTTATTTCTGACTTTGCTTTACCTTTTAAATTAGATTCTGAATTTATTATACTATTTTTATTATAATATTCATCTACTATTTTTCTCTCATCAAAAACTACATGTTCATTATCTATTTCCAGAAATCTTTCATCTCCCATTCCTAAAAGTAATACTATGTCTCTTTTCTGAGCTTTAGAAAGCGCAAACTCAATAGCTTCTTTTCTATCATCTATTTGTATGCCTTTACCATTAACTTCTCTTATTCCTGATAAAATAACTTTGCCTAAATCTGTTGGATTTTTATCTCTTGGATTATATGTTGTTACAATAGTATTATCTGATAATTTTCCTAATATTTCACCTATAAATTTTCTTGTTTTTTCCTCTGTTGTATTATCACAACCAATAACTGTAGTTATATTTCCAGTTGCATATGGTTTTAATTCTACCAAAATATTCTCGATTTGTTTAATATTTTGGGCACTATCTATTATTACAGGTATCTCATATTTATTATTTACAACTTCTTTTACTCCTGGAACAACAACTTCTTCTAAAGCTTTTAGAACATGTTTTGATTGAATCCCTAACTGCATTGCAAGAGCTACTACAGAAAGACTATTACTTACCATATATCTTCCTGGTATATTGACAACTACTCTTTGAGTTTTACCTTCCATCTGTGTTAAATAATCTACCTTAGTACTTCTGCAATTAATATCAATTGCAATATAGTCTGCTCTATTTGATACGCCATATGTCGAATATTTTTTAGAAATTGCAATAATATCTTCTGCAAAGAAATCGTCATTATTTATTATGTTTAAATCTGACCATTTAAATATTTTATTTTGTATTTCAACATATTCTTCTAGACTTTGTTTTGGTTTTAATAATATACCATCTTTTTCCATGTTAGTATATATTACACTTGAAAATTTACATCCTAAAACTCTATTCTCTCCAATAGATTCTACAGGCACTTCAATAATAATATATTCTAATTCTTCTTTAACCATTTCTGATAAAAGTTTTTGTAAATCAATTGCATCTAAAAAATCATTATCTTTAGAAATAATTTTATCACCAATAACATTAAATAAATTTGTAATTAATCCAACTTTTTTACCTGCTTTAACTAATACTTCTCTTAATAATATTGATGTAATTGTTTTGCCTTTTGTCCCTGTCACTCCTATTATATGACTTTTTGTTGATGGATGTTTATAGAAATTACAAGCAATTGCTGCTTTAGCTATATTTGTTTTATTAACTAAAACCTTTACAATATCTTTTGGTATCTCTTGAATAAACTCCTCATCTTCAAATACAATAGCAGCTGCTCCTTTGTTAACAGCTTCTGCAATCTCTTCATATTTTTTTTCTTTTGAATTTGAAATCGATATAAACAAAGAATTCTTTGTTACTTTTTTCGAATCAGAAAATATTTCTTTAATATCAATATTATTATCATTGATTATTTTTACATTTTTTAAATTTTTTAAAATATCATTTAAAACCATTGTTATCTCCTGTCAGACAAAATTATTGTCTACATTAATTTATATATATTTATTTTACCATAGCTATTATATATCTTCAATAAAATAAAAGAGTATATATTTTATACTCTTAATTAAGCTTCTAAAATTTTATTATTTTTTATTCTTTATCTAAATTATTCCCTTTAAAAAAGTTAATAACTCTTTTAAATAATGATTCTTCTTTTTCTTCTATTCTTATTATTGATACAGGTTCAACATAATCTCGCTTGTCTAATTTTATGTATCTAATTTGATTGTTTTGTAGTTTTTGCATTCCTAATTTATCTTTAGCTTGTTTTTCTATATTTGTTAAACTTAAAGCTTTTTGTAAATCTAAACTTAATTCTGCATTTTCATTTTTTAATTTATCTATTTGATTTCTTTGTGCTTGAATATTCACATCTGCTTTTTCAATTTGAGTTGCTCTAAAAGAAATAACAAAAGCAAAGATAAAGAATATAGATACTCCTAATACCATGTATTTCTTAGAAACAGCCTTTTTAGCAGATGTTTTCTTTGCTACATTAGCTGGTTTTCTTTTGTTTTGTGATTTAGCTTTAGTCTTGGATTTTTTCTTTGGTCTATAATCTTCTTCATATTTCCAAGGACTTGTTCCATGCTCGTATCTCACTTCTATCCTTTCTCAAATATTCTAAGTTTTGCACTATGTGATCTCTTATTTATTATTAATTCTTCCTCTTTAGGAATAATTGGTTTTTTAGTAATAATCTTACCATATGATATCGGATTACAAACACAATATGGTAAATCTTTAGGGCAATTACATTTTCCTTCTAATTCAATAAACTTTTGTTTAACTATTCTATCTTCTAAAGAATGGAAAGTTATTATTAATAATCTACCGTTTTCTTTAAGCTGATTAATAGAATCTTCAATTGTTTGTTCTAAATTTTTTAATTCACTATTTGTTTCTATTCTCAAAGCCTGAAAAGTTCTTTTTGCTCTATTACCTTCACTTTTTTTAAATGGAATTACTGATTCAATAATTTCTACTAGTTCTTTTGTTGTTCTAATAGTTTTTTCTTTTCTTTTTTCAATAATTCTTTCTGCTATTTTCCTACTATATTTCTCTTCACCATATTTGTATATAATATTTGCTAATTCTTCTTCACTATAGTTATTAACAATATATTCAGCAGTTAAATCTGAACTCTGATCCATTCTCATATCTAATGGACCATCTTCATTGTATGAAAAACCTCTATCAGCTGTATCTAGTTGATATGACGACACTCCTAAATCTAAAAGAATTCCATCAACTTTATTAATATTTATTTCTTCTAAAATTTCATTAATATTTTCATAATTATTACGTATTAATATTATTTTAGAATTATTAGTTTTCTCTAATATCTCTTCTAATCTAGTTCTAGAAACATCTAATGCCTTTTGATCTTTATCTATTCCTATAAGGATGCCATTTTTAAGTCTTGATAGAATTTGTATACTATGTCCTGCGCCACCTAAAGTTCCATCAATATATATACCGTCTTTTTTAATATTTAAATTATCAATAACTTCATTTAAAAGTACTGGTATATGTTTAAATTCCATAATACATCCCTATTCTATTTTAGTGGCAAACAGGGGGATATACTTCCCCCTTTATCAATGCCCCTTATCTTTTGTAAGAGTCCGTTCTTTTCTTTGTAAAAAGATAAATATATATAAACAAATCTAAACCAAATTTATATTCCTAGAAACTCCATATTTTCTGCTATTTCATCTGTTGACATCATTTCTAATTTTTCTTTCCAAACATCTTTATCCCAAATTTCAACTCTTGTATCCATTCCAACAATTACTAATTCTTTTTCTAATTTTTCTAATTCTTTTAATGTTTCTGATAATATGAATCTACCTTGTTTATCTATTTCACATTCATAAGCACCTGCTAAGAAAAATCTAGTAAATGTTCTAGCATTTTTATTTGATATTGGTAAAGTTCTTAATTTCTCTTCAAATTTCTCCCATTCTTTAATTGAAAAGATAAAAATACAACCATCTAAACCTTTTGTTGCAACAAAATGTTCACCAACACTGGCTCTTAGCTTCATTGGCATAATGATTCTACCTTTAGCATCTATATTGTGTTTAAATTCACCAATTAACATAGATTTTCCTTTCAACCACTTTTAGGGATTTTACTCCACTCTTATTTTAAGTTTAGAGTATTTTAAATATATTTGCAAGTCTTTTTAATTTAAATAGCAAAAATTCCAGAAACTTTATCTGGAATTCTTTTTTATTTATCTGTTTTTTCTTAATAATATTAGCTTTAAAGCTAATATTAAATTTATGTTAAATATTATTAATTTTTACTAGTTTTTTGTGCTGTCTTTAATGACATTGAAACTAAACTACTAATACCACTTTCTTGCATTGTTACACCATAAATATTGTCAGCTATCTCCATTGTTCCTTTTCTATGAGTAATCATTAAAAACTGAGTATTCTTAGAATATGATTTTAAGAATCTTGCATATCTACTTACATTTACTTCATCTAGTGCTGATTCTATTTCATCTAATACACAAAATGGTGAAGGATTTATACTCAATATAGCAAATAGTAATGCAATTGCTGTTAAAGCTCTTTCTCCTCCTGATAATAACGACATTGATTGTAATCTTTTACCTGGTGGCTCAACTTTAATATCTATTCCTGCTTCTAATGAATCTTTTTCATTTTCTAAAACTACTTCTGCTTTACCGCCACCAAATAACTCTTGAAATATTTTATTAAAATTAATATTAATCTTTTTAAAATTTTCTTCAAATTGTTCTTTCATTACTTTTTGCATTTCAGTAATTACTTTTCTTAATGAATCAATTGAATCTTCTAAATCTGTTTTTTGATTAATCAGAAAATCATATCTCTCTTTTGTTTTTTTATAATCTTCGATTGCATCAATATTTACAGAACCTATTTCTTTCAAGCTTTGTTTTAATACTTTAATTTTTTGCAAATCTATTTTATATTCATCTTTTTGTTTTTCTTTTTCTGTGTTTTTTCCTTGTTCCTCTTCACTTAAATATTCTTTAATAACTTCTGAATTAGGAGTTATTTCATATTCTTCCCACATATATAATATTAAAGAATCTTTTTGTATTTCTATTTTCTCTAAATTAAAATTATATTTAGATATTTGATCTTTTATATCAATTAATCTATCACTTTTTTCTTTGTTTTCTAATTCTTTATTTCTTATTAGATTATTTGTATCTTCTCTTTCTTTTCTTAATTCTTCTGTTTCTTTAGAAAAATCCGTATTATTAGATTGAATTTCTTCAATTTCTGTTTGTAAATTTCTATTTTCTTCCTCTAACTCTTCTTTTAAGATTCTTCCTTCTTCTAATCTACTCTTTCTATTTTCTACCACATTATTATTTTCTTCTATTTGTTCTAATAATAATTTTAAAACTTCATTAATAGAGTTTTTACTTTCCTCAAAAGATGATATTGATATTTTTAAATTTGTTATATCAATTGTTAAATCATCTAATTTTTGTTCATCTTCAGGATTTACATTTGTTTCTTGAGACATCTCTTTTTCTATTGTATCTATTTCTAAGTCAATATTTAATATTAAATCATTATTCTCTCTTTTTTCTAGTTCTTTTTCTTCTTTCTCTTTTCTTTTAGCATCTCTATTTGTTCTTAATTCTTCTAAAGCTTTTTCTAATTTCAATATTTCTTTTTCTTGTATTTCCTCTTTTTGAAAATATATTTCATATTCAGATATTAATTTATTTTTCTTGTTTTCATATTCTTCAAATTCAAAAGATATTTCTTCTCTACTTCTAATCTTTTCTTTTCTTTCTTCAGCTAAAACTAATATCTCTTTTTCTGCCTTTTCTATTTCCTTAGCTAATAACTCTATCTCATTTTTTCTTCCCAATATCTTTCCAGATGTTTTATTTAATGAACCACCTGTCATTAATCCTGATGGATTTATTATATCACCTTCTAGAGTAATTATTTTATAACTATGTTTATTCAATCTAGCTAAAGCTATAGCTGTTGTATTATTATCAACAACTATTATTTTACCTAACAGATGATTAATTATATTTTTATATTTTGAATTATATTTTACTAAATCAGCTGCTATACCAATAATACCATCAAGATTACCTTTATTTATTCTCTTTAATTCTAGTTTCTCACCTTTAATAGTATTAAGTGGAAGGAAAGATGCTCTTCCAAATTTATTTATTTTTAAAAATTCTATTAATTCCTTTGCATCTTCTTCTTTTTCGACAATAATATTTTGTAATGAATATCCTAATGCCATTTCAATTGCTATCTGATATTTTTCATCTAATGTTAAAATATTTGCTAATACTGAATCAACTAATTTGCCATATCCAGTTCTATTTGATGCTTCTTCCATTAATTTTTTTATAGCAAAATTAAATCCTTCTTGTTCTTGTTCAAGATTTGATAACAACTCTAGTCTTGATTTCTTTAAAACAATTTCTGTACTTAAAGATTGATATTTTTCCTTTATATCTTCTTCTTCTTTAAATCTATGGTTTAACAATTCTTTCAATTGATTAATTTTTTCTTCTAAATCTTCTTTTTCTTTTTTTATTGTAAAATGTTCTGAAGCTTTTTCTGATTTATCAATTCTTAAAGCATCTAATTCAGATATAATATTTATTTCTTCTTGATTTCTTTGCTTTATATATTCATCAATATTTTCTAATTGCATTAATATACTAATATCTTTATTTTCTAATTCATACTTTTCATCTATCTTTTTTGATATTTCTTCTTTTTTCTTATTCCTTTTAAGTTCAATATCACCTAATGTTGCTTTTAGAATTTCTAATTCCCTTGTTTTTTCTTCTAATTCAATACGAAAACTCTCAGAATCTTTATCAAAATTATGAATTTTATTTTCTTGTATCTCTTTTTCCTTTATTAGTTCTTTAAGTTTTTCTTCAGATACATTTTTTTCCTCTTCAAATCTATCTTTATTGTTATTTTCATTTTCTATTTTTTGTTTATTTAAATCTATTTTATTAAATATTTTAGTAATCTTTTCTTTAGTCTCAAAATCTAGATTCTGAATTTTTTCTATTTCTAAAGCAATTTGATCAACTCTATCTTTTAGTTTCTGTATCTCTTCTTCTTCTTTTTTTATACCTTCTATTTCTATATTATATGTAGATAATATTTCTTCTTGAAGATTTTTTACTTTCTCTACTTCACTATTATATTTATCTAATTTAAAAGTAAAATTAATTATTTCTAAAGTTTTTAACTCATCTCTTAATTTTAAATATTTTTTAGCTTTTTCAGATTGTTCTTCTAATGGACCTATATTCAGTTCTATTTCAGATAATATATCATGCACTCTTTGAAGATTTAATTTAGTTTTCTCTATTTTTCTTTCACTTTCTTCTTTTCTACTTCTATATTTTACTATTCCTGCTGCTTCTTCAAATATATTCCTTCTTTCCTCTGATTTATTGCTTAATATTTCATCAATTCTACCTTGACCTATCATGCTATATCCATCTTTACCAATGCCTGTATCCATAAAAAGTTCTTGAATTGTTTTTAATCTACATTCATTATTATTAAGATAGTATGCACTTGTACCATCTCTATATAGTCTTCTTTTAACTACTATTTCGTCATATTCTAATTTTAATTTTTTTGATTTATTATCGATATATATTGCTACTTCAGCAAAACCTAAAGATCTTCTTATTTGAGTACCAGAAAATATTATATCTTGTGATTTTTGACCACGCAAAGATTTCATGCTTTGTTCACCAAGCACCCATCTTATTGCATCTGCTATATTTGATTTACCTGAACCATTTGGTCCAACTACAGCTGTTATACCCTTTTGCAATTCAATAACTGTTTTTTCTGCAAATGATTTAAAACCTTGTAGTTCTATTTTCTTTAATATCATTTATTTTCCCTTAAGTTTATCTTTAACGGCTACCTCCACCGCCGCCTCCGAAGCCTCCGCCTCCACCAGAACTGAAGCCTCCTCCACCTCCAGATGATATAGCTGAGCCTGCAGTACTTGCAGCTGTTGCTATTGCTATATTCCTTGTTGAAGTATTTATGGTATCTAACATTCCCCACATAGCATAACTATTTAACATTGAATAATTATTTGCTTCTAATGATTGTGTTATTTCTGGATGCACGGATTTTAATGTTTTTAATACTTTATCTGCTATTCCAAAATATGTTGCTAAAACTAAGAACTCACCCCATATTATAACTGATTCTTCTGGATATTCTGCTATAAACGAATCATTACTTAAGAAGTTAAATAATCCTTTAAATTCTGCATATATATTTAATCCTTTTTCTGTTAAAGGTGGTGTGACTCTTTTATCTTGCAAATAGTTTAATATTAGGACTGTTACAGAGCCTATTAGTGCAATACCTACACCAATTATGTATTCATTTTCATTGAATTGAAAATCGCCTATTAAATTTTTAAATAATAGGTATATTCCTACTAATAATAAGCCAATTTCAATAAAAGTTTTAGATTTTAAACTAGATGCTTTTTTCTTTTTGTCTAAACTATATATATCTTCTAACACCCCTTGTTCTCTTCTTGCACTCATTTGTTTTTGATATTTTTGTTCATAATTTTCATTATGTTTTACTACTTCATTTATTATTTGATATTGTTCTATGTATAGCACTTTATCTTTAACTTCAATTTCTTCATAAAATTCTTTTCTCGCTTCATTAAATATATCAAAATTTATTACAGATCTATTTTTCTTTATACCTGCTTGAATATTACTTTTAAATTGAGAATCTGACATAATATTTCTTTTTGCAGCTTTTTGTAAAAACTCAATTATGACTTCCTCATCAGTTTCTAGCTTTCCTTTTTCTTTTGCTTTATCTATTAAATCAATATTCAATTTATATCTAATATTATTTAAATCTTTTTCTTTTAATTTAAGACTATCTGCTAATCCTTTTATGTATTTCTTTTCTGCAAATGTATATACTTCTGCTATTTCTCTGGGATTTACCATTATTCCTTTATCAATAGCAATTTTTTCAATTACTTTAATTTTTTTAACTAATCCTTCATCTAATATACTTATATCTGAATTACTATCTTTAGTATTAAATTCATTTTTTACTTCAATTATTTCTATGTATTTCTTATGTGCTAATTTCATTAACATTGTTATTAAAAATTCTTTACTACCTTTATCTTTATAAATCATATTAGCTGCTAATATATCTAATTTTGTTTGAGGTAAATCAGAATATCTTTCCCATTCCCTTACTATAGGATCTGGAAACTTAAGTTTTAATTTTCTATTTTGTAGTGTTTCAAAAATTATTATTAGTACTATAACTGCTGTTATTCCAGCAATACCTAGTTGAAAATACATTCTGCGATTCTTTTCATTTATAGCTGCTATATAAGTATTTCGAGTATTTCTTTCTTCTTCTTGTATTATAGCTGCTTTTTTATTTAAATTTTGAGTTGGTGCAGAATAAAATAGATTTGTTGGCAATAATGCTCTTCCTTCTACAAATGTATTCTTAGGAATTTTACTTGCTTTTATTTCAATCTTTCCATCTTTAAAGTTTATTTCTCCATTTGGTGCACCATGTCCCCAAATCTTTGTATTTTGATTATCTACTTTCTCAGGGAAAGAAACTAGTGCATAAAATTTTTCAATTGGCATTCCAAAACTTTTGCCTACTAACATATGATAATATTGTGCAGTATCTAAATATTTTACTAATGGGCCATTAACCTCATATTCAATCTTATATTGTCTTCTATCTCTTGAAGATGCTAATCCAACACCCCATGCAATCTCAAACTCACCTTGAAACATTCCTGCATGATATCTGTTTAATGGTTCTTTTCCATCTCTTGTTATTCTGTCATTATATTTTAAAGTTTCCCATTTTTTAGTTTCTTTGTTTAATCTTGAAACTTTAATATTTGAAAATTGTTCTTTTGTAGCATTGTTAAAAGATATATATAATGTGCTTGAGTTAACTATATTAACATCCCATATATCTTCAACAACAGCTCTACCATCAGACTTTACATCTATTGTCATAGTTCTACTTTTAATTCTTTCTTCACTTTTTAAAAACAAAAGATATCCTATTACAATTATTGCTAATATTAATAGTATAAACACTGCAATTATATATATAGATGTTTTTTTATCATTATTTTTTCTATTCATCTTTACCTCTTACTCTATTTTATTAATATTATATATTGTTATTATATATTTTTTTTGCTCAATTGTCTATTAAATAAAACAAAGAAACACATACTAATTGTATGTATTTCTTGCATTTTTATTGTATTTTATTATTCAAATATTATGCATCAAAATTAACTGATGGTGCTTTCTTAACTTCTTCTGAATCTATTGTAAATAATTGCATTGCTACAAATTTAAACATGTTTGCTACAATAGATGCTGGTATTAATGCTATAGCCATATTATATTTTGTAACTGCATCATTATAGAATTGTCTAACATATGATAATTTGTTTTCTGTTTCACCAATTTCTTCTTGTAATTGCATGAAATTTTCATTTGCTTTCAATTCTGGATATGCTTCTACAGAAACCATTAATCTACTTAAAACTGAATTCATTTCTGAAACTACTTGACCTTTTTCTTCAACTGAAGATGCTTCATTATATAGTCCTCTATATTTAGCAATATCTGTTAATGTTTTTTCCTCATGTTTCATATATCCTTTAACTGTATTTACTAAGTTTGGTATTAAGTCAAATCTTCTTTGTAATTGAACATCTATGTCGTTCCAAGCTTTTCTTGCGAATTCTCTCAATTTAATAAATTTATTATATGTAGCTATTACCCATAATATTATTAACACTATTATTGCACCAATTGAAATTCCAATAATTGCTCCTACTCCCATATTTGCTCCTTTCCTTAAAATGTTATTTTAATATTTATTTATATTTCTCGAATATACAAATATTATATCATTTAATATTTTTTTATACAATATTGACATATATCCCTTTTATATCTATAATATTAGTATATTGCGGGAATAGCTCAGTTGATAGAGCGCCGCCTTGCCAAGGCGGAGGTCGCGAGTTTGAGCCTCGTTTCCCGCTCCATTTATTAGGGCGACATAGCCAAGTGGTAAGGCACGAGTCTGCAAAACTCTGATCCCCGGTTCA
>CAZLWI010000018.1:0-15094 GCA_964563525.1 uncultured Lachnospiraceae bacterium
TTGTCAATATACATTGAAACCCTCCCTGTTTATGAATAAAAAAATTCTTTTATCTTTTCTATTATATCTTTTAAGAAATTCTTTTCTTTTCTTATAGATATAGAACTTGAAACCGTTTTTGCATATGGCTTTAATGCCATGTATTTTACTAAAGCATATGTTCTTAATTGATCTGGAGTAATAGTATTTAATAATTTATTAGTTGATAATTTAACTGGTAAATTTAATGCTATCTTTCCAACAACTTCCGCTTTATCTAAACCTCTGATGCCTTCTCCTGCTAAAATAACTGTGTTTATTTCTTTTTTTAGACCTAAATCTAAAATATATTTGTTTATTTTAATAAACATATCTTCTACTCTTGCTTCTATTATTCCAGCTAATAGTGAAGATTTAATTGTTTTTCTACTTCTATCTTTTACAGTATTTAATAATATATTTGTATCATTTTCTATATATGATTTTAATGCTAATCCATATTGTTTCTTTAATTTTCTAGCTTCTTCAAATGAGATATTTAAAACTATTTCTATATCTCTAATAATATCATTTCCACCAAAATCAAATGTTTTTGCTAAAATAAAACTATCTTCAATAAATAATCCAATTTCAGTTTCTCTTTCACCAACATCTATAACTAAAACTCTATCATGAAATTCATTTCTATCTAATAATATATTTCTTTCTGCTAATATTATTGGTGCATATCCATCTATATTTATATTTATTTCTTTGAATAATGATTGTAGTAATAATAAGTATGATGTGTTAGCTAAAACTACTTGTGAATATAGTGTAATTGTTGAACTAAATCTTCCAATTGGATCTTTAAGCATTTCACCAGTATCTAAAACATACATATTTGGAACTATGTCAATTACAGTTTTATCTTTAGAAACATTAATATCTCCTGATTTTAGTATGCAATCTACAATGTCTTTAGAGCTTATTCCTGCTATTTTGTCTTTTGTATCTCTTGTTACAGTCTGTTGTATTATATCTGTAAATTTTCCTGGTATTGTAATATATGCTGACCTAATATCAAATGCTGTTTCTTGCTCAACTTCTTCAACTATATCTAGTAATGCTGGAAGTAGTGTATCTTTATTTAAATCTCCTTTAAAGTCATATACTCTAACTTTTTTTGAAGATTTAGCCACAACTTCTACTTGGTTGAAATTATTTACTTCACCAACTATTATGCTAACCTCGGAAAACCCAACATCTATACCAACTATGATATCGCCAACTGCCACGGTTCCCTCCAACTTAATTAAATGTACTTAATTTAATACTACAATATTACAAAATTGTAAAAAAGTCAATTGATTTTTTAACACAATTGTAACTTTTACAAAGTATTTTTTAAATACAAAAAAAACTGATTACATTTTTAATTCTATAAAACTTGTAATCAGCTTATATTCCCATAATTTATGTTGATTAATTATCCTATTTGTTAATTTTTTGATTATTATCTTTAATATTTTTAGTTTCTTTTATTATTCTTACCTTGTCTTTTTTTACATTTTTAGTATTATTTTTACTTTTCTCATATTTATCTTGCCATATATCCATATAATGTCTACGAATAATAGATAAATTATTAAACATTCTTCCTACAAAAACTATTATTGCAGCTAGATATATATCTACATTAAGTTTTTGCCCTAAATATGCAAGTAATATAGTTAAAATCGCATTTCCAAAAAATCCTGATATAAATACTTTCATTTCAAATCTATTCTTAATTATTGATGCTATAGCACCAAATATTGAATCAATAGCAGCAAGTATTGCTACTGATAAGTAGATTGAGTATGTATATGGTATTGCCGGTATTACACTACCTACAACCACTCCTAATGTTATTCCTAATAATATAAATAAATAAATCATAATATTCTCCTGTTAATTACAACCTGTACAACCATCACAACATGATAGATCACATCCTGATATTGAAGTTGAATTTTCTGCAATTTCTTTTATTTTTTCTAAATCTTCACCCTCTATATTGTATTCTGTTCCACAATTCTCGCAAACTGCTTCGATTTTAGCTTCTTCAATCATTTTTAATAAAGCTTCTTTAGGTAAAAACTTTAAAGAATTCATAAAATCTGCCATTGTACATCCACATTGTTCTTTGGTTAATTTATATTCTTTTTTAGTTTCTTTTGATTCCTCTTTTAATTCTTTTTTCATAATACCTCTTATTATCTTATATATTTTAAATCTATATTTCTATCATATTTTACTATCTCTACTTCATTAGAAAGTCTATATGATACATTTTTATTTGAAGCTTTCATTTCATTTAAAGTACCACCTTTAGTTGTTACTGCTGCCTCTAATTCTTTACTATCTCCAATTGCTCTAATTACATATGGATTATTTTGTTTTCTACCATTAACATAAATTAGATTACCACTTACTGTAACTATTTCAGATGAAAATATTAATCTTTCTTCATTAATTGATATTGCTTCAGCTCCTGCTACTTTCAATTGATTTACTAATAATAATATATCTGTTGAATCTATATCAGATTTTTCTGAATCAGTTAAAGTTATTATTATCCCTGGACCTTTAGCAAATGTGTAACCCAAGAATGATTCTGCTTGTTTTAATTCTTTGTTTAATAGATCTGGTGCTGATGAGTTAGTTTTTAATTCTGATAAATATTCTGCTATTTTATTATTTGCTGATTCAATTTGTTTTTCTTTTTCTTCTATTTTTTTCTTTGTTGATGCTATTTCTGATCTTAACTCAACTTCTCTCATAGCTTCCAATACTTCTATATCCGTTTGTTCAACAGTTTTAAATTGTAAATAAATTACAAAAACTATTAAGAATGAAACTGCAAAAATAATAATATATGGTGTTTTTTTATTTTTAAACTTAGAAGTAAAATGTTTTAAGTTTTCCTTTTTAAAAACACCAATTAAAGAAGAAATAATCTTAACTTTTTCTTTTTCTTTTATATTTTTAACTTCTTTGTTTGTCTTTTCTGCCACTTTATTCCTCATTTTCTCTATTATATTGATTAGTATATAATCCTGTATATTTTGGAAGTTTTAAATTATTTTCTCTTCTTACTTCTAATGTTAATCCATAGCCTTTAAGCAAATCTCTTATACCACCAATCATATTAATAGATGATTCTAAGTTGTCTTGATTCCCAATTGCTGAAATTTCATATGGTGATCCTATTTTTTCTTCATTAATCTTAATAACTACTCCTATACAAGATATACCTGTATTACCAACAATTCTTTGGCCATTTACCGCAATACTTTCAGCTCCTGCATTTCTTAAGATATTTATAATATGCAATATATCCATATCATGAACTATAAGTTGAGAATATTCTATTGGTGTATTTTCCTTTTTTCCAATTGCATCAGTTAATGTAATTACAATTCCAGGGCCTGATACCTCTACTAATCCTAGTTTTTTATTTATCTTGTTTAGTTTTTCTATTGTTTCCTTAGCCCTTTGATTGTTTTTAGATGCATTCTCTCTTAATGTATCTAAGGTGTTTTCTCGCTTTTTCTCTATTTCTTCTAATTTTGCATAATTCTCTTTATCTTTTAAAAGTAGGTCTCTTAGTTTATTTTCTTTAGGAGTTCTACCTACTCTTTCTGAGTTCCTTACTGTGTTAATTTGAATAGTTATTGCAATTGTTAGCACAAAGAAGATAATAAAAATAATAAATGTATTTTTTACACTAAATTTTCTATTTCTTTTAATTTTATTTTCTTTATCTATTTTCTCTTCCACTATTTTGGTCTAAACCTTACCCCTTCCTCAGTTGTATAAATATCTCCTGATTTATTTCTTTCTTCTTGTGAATATAGTATTTCTCTAACAAATTGCATACTATTTATTAAATTATTTGTATTATCAAAATGTGCTCTCTTTTTACTAGATGCAAAATATATTTCAAATCCTTTTTTCTTCATTGTTATTGAATCAATTAAGCCATCTATACTTAATGTTTTTGCAGTATTAAATATTTTATTGACATCTTCTAATACTTTTAATTCTTCCTTTTTTAATCTTTTTTCATCTTCAAATTGTGGTTCTATTCCTATTATTTCCGGTATATTTATTTTTTTATCTACTTTTTTCAAAAAATATCCTTGTTCATCTAAAATATAGTATGATTTATCGGATTTAATCTGATATGTTTCTTTTCGCTCTTCAATATCTATATTAATACCATTTGGGAAAGCCATACTAATATTAACTTGTTTTACTGATTTAATATCTAATATATCCTTTTTAGCTTTTCTATAATTTTGTCTAAATATATTCTTTTCTAATACAAAATCAGCTCTTTTTAGTATTTCTTCTTCTTTAATTTTAACTAAATTACTAACTTTTATTTCTTTTAATTTAAATTGTGGTAATGTTAAAAAAAGTGTTAATATTAATAAAATAATTAAAACTAGAAGGAAAATATATGTTAATATCTTTCCCTTTAAGGTTAATCCTCTTTTGTTTCTTTTTCTATTTTTTCTTTTATTTCTTTTTCTTCCCATTTGTATGTTTTAATTATACTATCTTATTCTTTATATTTCAATAATATAAAAACTATACAAATATCCTTTTATATAGTATAAAGAAAATATGAATATTAATATAGATAATGCTTTAAACACAAGTAAAGATAAAAGTAAAAGCAAAACAGAAAATAATAAAAAAGGTTTACTAGATTCAAAAGAATGTAATACATATATTGGAATATATGTACATATCCCTTTTTGTAAATCTAAATGTAGTTATTGTGATTTTTTATCTTTTAATTTAAATAATGAATATATGAAAAAAGAGTATTTTAAAGCTATAAAAAAAGAAATCTCTGATACTATATTAAAAATAGATTATTTAAATAATATAAATAGAAATAAAAGTATAGTTGAAAATATAAATGAAGAAACAAATATAAATAACTTTAATAATCTAATTGTTGATACAATATATATTGGTGGAGGTACACCTTCTTCTGTTGATCCTAAATATATTAAAGAGATAATAGATGAAATAAAGTCTGAGTTTTATGTTTTAGATGATGTTGAAATAACTATTGAAGTTAATCCTGAATCTGTTAATGAAGAAAATTTAAAGCTTTATTCTAATATAGGAATAAATAGAATTAGTATAGGTCTTCAGACTACTAATGATTTAATATTAAAAAGATTAGGTAGACTATATACATATTCTGAATTTAAAGATAAATATAATTTAATTAGAAAATATTTTAAGAATATTAATATTGATTTAATGTTTGGATTACCTAATCAATCTTTAGATGATGTTAAAAAAGATATAGAAGAATTAATTTATCTTAATCCAAATCATATTTCAACATATTCTTTAATACTGGAGGAAAATACCAAATTATATAAAGAGTATAAGAATAAAGAAATTATATTACCTGAAGATATTTTAAATCGTGATATGTATTGGTATATTAAAAAATCTTTAGAAAAAGCCGGATATATTCAATATGAAATTTCTAATTTTAGTAAAGATTCCTATGAATCTAAACATAATATAAATTGTTGGAAACAAAAATATTATTTAGGATATGGAATTGGTGCAGCTTCATATTTTAATAATATTAGATTTTCAAATATTTCTAATCTGCCACTATATATTGATAATATAAATAACAAAATTATTGATATTAATATTGAAGAAATTCAAGATATAGAATCTATGCAAAAGGAATATGTATTACTTGCATTAAGAATGAACCAAGGTCTTAGTATTAAATCATTTATTGACAAATTTAATATAGATTCTTTGGTTTTATTTGAAGATAAAATAAATAAATTGATTAATAATAATTTAATTACTATTAATCAATCTGATAATGATGTTGTTTTAAAATTAACTGATAAAGGTTTAGATCTTGCTAATCTTGTTTGGGAAGAGTTTATTTAATTCTTTTTTCTGCTGTTTTTGTTTTTTTCTTTTATTTCTTTCTTTGATTTCTTTTCTTTCTTCTTATTTGCTTTTACAATTGAATCTGCTTTAGATTCTATTTTTTTCATTCTTGAATAAACTGTTGATTTAGAAATGTTTAATAATTCCGCTACCTCCTGTAAAGTATAATCAGGATATTTTATTCTAACTTTCATCAAATCATTTTCTTCTTTAGAAAGCTCATCTTCCTTTTTAGCTTTTCTTATTATCTCTATTTTACCAATTTGTCTTAATGATGTTTCAAAACTTTTAGTCATATTAGCTGTTTCAAAATTTATTGTTCTATTTAAATTATTAACAACATCTCTCATTACTCGAATATTTTGTAATTCTAAATATGCATTACTTGCACCAATTAAACCTATAATATTATTTAATTCTTCAACTCTTTTAAAATATATACTGCTATTACCTTTTTTCTTATATTCTAATATTTTATATTCTAAATCTTTATTCTTAAAAATATAATCAAATATTTCTATGTTTTTTTCTCTTTTAAATATATTTCTTATTCTAAATGATAGATGATAATTATTAACTGCTACTGATATATACCCCCCACCTAAGAATAGACCTTTTAAAAACGATTCTGGTGCGAATACATGCTTATCTAATCTCTGCATGATTCGATCAGTATCATTTGTTAAATCTATTTCAGCAATAAATAATGTTTCTTTAATATATGGTTCAAAAGATATATCTAAAAACGACATTAATCTATTTAAATATTCAAGATTATATTCATTATTTGTTCTGTACTCATAATTATTATTTTTAATATGTTTAAAATTATCAGATAAAAAATATCCTAAAAATTCTGATACTATTAGTTCCTCTTCTTCTGGAATATGTTTTTCTAATAGCTCTTTCTTTAAATTAAAAGAAAATGTTTGTTTTTCTTCCATTTCTGCTCCCTTATAATTCTAATTTTATTTGTTTAAATTTCTGCTACTATCATTCTGTTAAGACCTGAATAATCTTTGAATATTTCAATATCTTTCCATTCATTTGATTCTAAAATTTGTACTATATCATCTGCTAAATCAGACCCTATCTCTAAAATTATAAAACTACCATAACCATTAATATGTTTTGTTGCACCATTTATTATTTGTCTATAAAAATCAAGTCCATCTTTTCCACCATCTAAAGCTATAACTGGCTCTCTTTGTACATCTTTATTTAAATCTTTTATTTCATCTGTTCTTATATATGGTGGATTAGATATTATTAAATCAAATTTCTCACCTATTTTTTCATAGATATCTGAATTAACCAATTCATATCTATTAAAATCTACATCTAAAGATTCTGCATTTAATTTTGCTATTTCTAAAGCTTCTTCTGAAATATCTGTTGCTATAATACTAGTATCGGTATTCTTAACTAAATGTATTCCTATAGCGCCTGAACCTGTTCCTATTTCTAATACTTTTTTAATCCCATTATTTTTAATTATCTCTATAGCCTTATTTACTAGTACTTCTGTATCTAATCTTGGTATTAAAACATTTTCATTAACTATATATTCATTTTCTAAGAAATATGCCTTACCAATTATATATTCTAAAGGTCTACCTATTTTTAGTTCTTCAATTTTAGATAAAAATATTATTTCTTTCTCATCTTCTATTTCATCATCTTGAATAATAATATACTCTTCTTTGCTAATATTTAGAATGCTAAGTAATAATAATTTAGCTTTTAATTTAGCTTCTTCTATATCTGCTTCCATTAACTTAATCTCTGCTTTTCTTAAAACTTCACTTATCTTCATATATGTATTCTCTTTTCATTAAACCTTCTTCTACTAAACCTAAGCCTATAAACTTATCTTTAATATTTTCATCTGTCATTTCATTTGCTTTATTATTGTTTTGATTATTGTTATTTTTAGTATTTGTTTTATTGTACGAATATACTCTATATAGTCCATTTTCAATTTTATTTGTAATTCTTACCCCATGTTTAAAATAATATACTCTTTGCTCTTCTATTCTTGTTTTAGGAAAATTATTGAAAGCTTCTTCAATATTCAAAATCATATTGTTTAAATTTTTATTATCTTCTTTATTTTCAACTATTTCATCTATTTTATATGAATCTTCTATTCTAAATTCTTCAACACTAATTCTTTCTAATTTATTTAATACAGCAATTGTATTAAATTCAATTTCAGCTATATCTTCTATTAATGATCTAATATATGTTCCTGAAGAACAATCTACTTTTAATTTTAATATATTTTCTTTAAATATTATATCTAATATTTCGATATTAAATATTTCTATTTTTCTTGTTTTACTTTCTAATATATTATCTAACTCTTTATCACTAACCAGTTTTTCTCTTGTAATTCTATATAGTGATTCACCTTCATGTTTTAATGCTGAATATTTTGGTGGAATCTGGTTCTGTTTCCCTATAAATTTAGAAATTTTATCCTTTATGTCAGCTTTAGAGTAATTGCTTAAATTAAAATCTTCTTCTTGTATTTTTGTCCCTGTTACATCTGCTGTATCAGTCTTTATACCAAATTTCATTTCTAAAATATATGATTTATCCTTACCCACAAGATATTTCTCTAACTTACAAGCTTTACCTAAAAGAATTACTAATAGTCCTGTTGCCATTGGATCTAATGTACCAGTATGACCAACCTTTGTTTTTAAAGTATTTCTAATTTTAGCAACAACATCAAATGAAGTCCATCCACTTTCTTTATTTAATAATATTATTCCATCCATATTTTACTTTCTGTTATCATATACTTCTATAGCTTTAATAACTTCTCTTAAAGCTTCTTCTTTTACTTTATTTAAATCTTTAGTATATACTGTTGCACCTGAAGCATTTTTATGACCTCCACCGCCAAATATTTCTGCAATTTTTCTACAATCATAATCTCTTTCAGATCTAAAACCTAATTTAAGTCCATCATCTACTTCTCTTATAAGTATTGCAATATCTACAACATCAACATCTCTTAAAAGATTTGATATTCCATCATGTTCCCCAGGAGCACGATTCTTATATTCTTCATCTGAGTTTAGTAAATATGAGAAAGCTATTCTATTATTATAGTGATATTCAACTCTATTTAATGCTATTTTCATTAAATTTAAAGCATTAATAGATGTTTTACCGTAATACATCATTAATAATAGAATTAATATCAACATCATATTCTAAAGCTTTAATAATAAATTCAAAAACTTCTCTATTTGTATTTGCATTCTTAAATCCAGATGTATCAGTAATTACTCCTACTAATAAAGATTCTATAACCTCTTTACTAGGTTTTACTATATTATAGTCTTTTGTAATTTCTAAATATATTTTATTTAAGACCATTGTAGTAGAAGCAGATGATTTATCTATTACTCTATATTCTCCAAAATCACCCTCTCCACCATGATGATCAATTACAATAATATTTTTTGCTTTATCTACAATATATGCTAATTCTCCTAATCTTGATTTATCATTTAAATCAACTACGATTGCTAAATCAACTTCACCTTCAATATCACTCTTTACTTCATTATATCCTTGTAAGTCAACAAAATATTTAGGCATTTTTCTTAAAACTATTTCTATATTTTTAAATACATCTTTATCTGTAAAATACATTTTTAAATAATTATATAAAGCTAAAGATGAACCTATAGCATCACCATCTGGCTCTTCATGTGACAATATAACTATACTTTTAGAATCATCAACTAATTTTTTAATGTCTGATATCTTATCTAATCCTTTTACTATCATAAATACCTCAATAATCTACTAATTTAATTAAAATAATTCAATACTTCTCTTAATAAATATATTGTATAAAAAATGATAATATATATCAATAGAATTAGCATTTAGATTTTGTAACATAAAAAAAGATGAATATTTCATCTTTTTATTGTTTTAATTTGTTTAGTTTTATTATTTGTTTTATTTTTATTGTTTTTAATTCTATTCTCTTTCAAATATTATTTCATTTGGCATTGAATAATTAAGTTGTTCTTTTAAAGCTTTATCTATTTTTGTTTTATGGTTATAATAATATTTTTTAACATCTTGTTCTTCTTTTAAACTTAAGGTTTTAATTTCTTTTGTGTCTTTATCCATTTCTTCTTCAAATTCATCTAATGATATTAGAGAATCTAGTTTAATAATTTTATGGTCTAAATTTATTACTTTCATTTCTCCTTCAATTCTTTCAAGTATTACATTCATTGTTGCAAAAGGAAAGTTATCGTTTCTTTCTATCATATATCCAGAACTAATATTATTTTGATTATTCTCATCTAAATCATAATAGATATTAAATTTGTTAAGATTTATTCCTGATGAATTATATTCATTTTTTACTCTTTTATCTCTAATTTCTTTTTCATCTATATTAAAATACTCTTGATCTACAAGTAATAAAGAATTTTCTTTTGTTAAAGATAATTTTGTTTGTAATAATGTATCTAACTCAATATCATTATTGATATTTATGTTTTGTATATTAACTGAACCATCTGTATTTATATCAATTCCAGAATATAAATAATTTAATTCATCTGACTCGAAGATTTCTTTGTATCTAACTGCTCTATCTTCTTTTGATAAAACAGGACTTAAATCAATTATTTTTTGGAACTCTTCTGTACTTAATCCAAAGCCTTCTTCAACAAAATCTAATCCATTTCGTATAATTATTTTATCCATAGTTTCTTTTAATATTTCAAAACCCTTTGGATTATCTACTATTTGCTCATTTATTCCTAATTCTTTAAAAATATTTTTAAGAACTATATCTTTATTGTCTTTGTCTTTATTAATTTCAACTTCAATATCTTTAATGAACTGTTTTCTTTTGTCTAAATCTTTTTCTTCCATTTGATATCCCTATTGCATTATTCATCTGTTTTCTTTTGTTCTTTTGAGATTTGATCTATTAATTTATCAATTCTCTCTCCTCTTTCAATTACTTCATCCAAAACAAACTCTATTTGAGGTGTTTTCTTAAAGTTTAATTCTTTAGCTATTCTAGATCTAACATAGCCTTTTGAATTGTTTAATGCTTCTATTGTTTTTTGTTTGCTTTGTGAACCAAGCATAGAAACATAAATTTTTGAATTACTAAAATCTGCTGCTGTATTTACTTCTTGTACTGTTATCATTCCAGTAATATTTGAGTTATTTAATTCTGTATCAATTATTTTTGAAACTAATTTCTTAATTTCTGAATTAATTTTTAACATTCTCATAATTTATCTCTCTTCTTTTTTTATTTATTCACTTTTTTCTGTTTTGTTTTTCTCGTCTTTTTCTTTTTCTTTTAAAATTTTGTCTTTATTTACAGTTTTTTTAGGTGGCATTGTTCTTTTAACTTCTTCCATCTCATAAGCTTCTAAAATATCTAGTTCTTGAATATCATTAAATTTATCTAAAAGAATTCCACATTCATAGCCTTTTAATACTTCTTTAACATCATCTTTTTCTCTTTTTAATGAAGATATTTTAGTATCTGCAATTACTATATTATCTCTTAATACTCTAATTTGTGAATTTCTAGTTATTTTACCTGTTTGAATAGAACATCCTGCAATTGTACCAATAGCTGAAACTTTAAATAAGTTTCTAACTTCAGCTGTTCCTAATATTACTTCTTCATACTTCTTATCTAACATTCCTAACATTGCATTTTCTATTTCTTCTATTGCTGAATATATTACTGAGAAAGTCTTAATTTCTACTCCTAACATGTCTGCCTCTGATTTGGCAATAGTATCAGGTCTTACATTAAATGCTATAACTATACCATTAGAAACTCTCGCTAAATTAACATCAGTTTCTGATACTGCTCCTGTATTTGCATGTATAACTTTTACTGTGATTTCTTCATTACTTAAATTTTCTAAAGCATTTTTAAGTGCTTCTACTGAACCTTGAACATCTGCTTTTACAACTAAATTCAATGTTTTTAAACTATTTTGTTCTATGGCTTCTTGTAGTCTTTCTAAAGTTATTGCAGTATTTTGCATTAATCTTTTTTCTCTACTTTCTCTTCTTCTTCTTTCAACTAGTTGTTTTGCTGTTTTCTCATCTTTAACTTTATAGAAAGTATCTCCTGCTTTAGGAACAGCATTTAGTCCCATGATTTCTACAGGCATTGATGCTGTAGCTACTTTTATAGTTTTACCTTTATCATTAACCATATTTCTAATTCTACCAACTAAAGATCCAACTACAATTGTATCACCTGAATTTAAAGTTCCTCTTCTTACAAGTAATGTAGCAACTGGTCCTATAGCTTTATCTAATCTAGCTTCAATTACTGAACCTTTAGCTTGTTTCTTAGGATTTGTTTTTAATTCCATTACATCTGATTGTAGTAATACCATTTCTAATAATTCATCAATACCTGTTTTATTTTTAGCAGATATTGGAACAAAAATTGTCTCACCACCCCATTCTTCAGGAACTAATTCATAATTCATTAAATCTTGTTTTATTTTATCTGGATTTGCTTCAGGTAAATCCATCTTATTTATTGCAACTATTATTGGTATTTCTGCAGCTTTTGCATGATTAATTGCTTCAATTGTTTGAGGCATAACACCATCATTTGCTGCAACAACTAATATAGCTAAATCTGTTATACTTGCACCTCTAGCTCTCATCATAGTAAATGCTTCATGTCCTGGGGTGTCTAAAAATGTTACTTCTCTATCTTTTACTTTTACTTGATATGCACCTATATGTTGTGTAATACCACCTGATTCTTTTGCAACTTGTTGTGTTTCTCTAATAGCATCTAATAAAGATGTTTTACCATGGTCAACATGTCCCATAACAACAACTACTGGAGGTCTCTCTACTAAATCTTCGTCTTTATCTTCAGAATTATCAAATAGTTTTTCCTCATATGAAACTTCTTTTTTCTTTTCAGCTTTTATATCAAATTCTTGTGCTATTAAAAAAGCTGTATCAAAATCAATTGAAGAATTAATTGTTGTCATTATTCCATATTCCATTAATTTTTTTAATACTTCAGCTGATGTTTTCTTAATTGTTTGTGAAAACTCTTTAACTGATATTATTTCAGGTATTACTATTTTCTCTAATTTTGATGCATCTTCTAATTCTTTTCTTTTTTGTTTTTTATCTTTTCTTGGTACTACTCTTCTTCTACTTTTAAAAGAAACATCATAATAGTCTAACATCTGACCAGATTCAAACATTTTTGATAAATCTGTTGTTCTTCTTAGGGCTTCTAGTTTTGCATCATCAACTTCTTCAAATTCATCTTGAGATCTTCTAGCTCTTGGTCTTCTTTCTTCTTGTTTCTGTTCTCTTTGTTTTTCTCTTTCTCTACCTTGTTTTTCTTTTTCAAAATCATTCTCTTTAAATTTAGGTGCTTCTACTTCTGGCTTTTCTTGTCTAATAAAAGGTCTTTGTTTATTTTTACCAAAAACTTCTACTCTACCTTTTTTAATTTCTTTGTCAAAATCTCTAGTTCTTTGTTGACTAGGTCTATTAGAACTTCTAGTTTGTTGCCTTGCTGGCATATTAGAAGTAGTCCTTTTAGTTTGTCTTTGAGTAAAAGATTCTCTTTTTTCTTGTTCTTCAACTTTTTCTTCTTTTTCTTCTTTTTTAGGTTGAAGACCAAAAAGCTCACTAACAGATAGAGGTTTTTCTTTTCTGTCTCTATATACAATATTATATTCTTGATTTGCAGACTTTTTTTGAACTTTACCCAAATCTGATCTATTATCTTTTCTTGTATTATCAGTTTGAACCTGTTTTTTCTTTTTATCATCCTTTAGAATAACTTCTCTACGAATAATAAATGGCTTTTCTTCCATCTGTTTGTTTTCTCTTTCTTTTATTTCTTTTCCTTCTTTTAAATCTTTTTTACTCATTTTTCCTCCATTGCCAAATTATTAATTGTTTTTTTAATCTTTTCTATACTCTTTACATCTATATTTGTTCTTAATCTTTTTTTCAAAAACATCTTTTCTAATGATTTTTCCAAACATTTATTTGAACAAATATATGAACCTCTTCCACCCATATTTTGATCTTTATCTAAAATCACTTCATCAATTACTTCTACTTGTTTATTACCAATTTCCTGTTTTACTTTAATTCTAGCTATTCTAAAAAGATTTTTTTTATCATCCTTCTTCAAACAACCTAAACAAGTCCTAATGTTTTTGTTATTTCTCATCTTTTATTCTTCTGTTTCTTCCTCTACTATTTCTTCATCTACGACTTTTGATATTTCTTCTTTCTTTAAAGCCTCTAAAGCATCTTCTTCCATAATATTAATAGCAAAATCTTCTTCAATATTTGCATGTTGTTCCTGTAATGCTTCAATAATTTCTCTAAATTGAGATTCACTTTTAATATCTATTTTCCAGAAAGTTAAATTTGCAGCAAGTCTAACATTTTGTCCACCTTTACCAATTGCAAGTGATAATTGATCATCTGGAACAATTACTTGTGCAAAAGTTTCTTCTTCATGAATATCAACAGCTAATATTGATGCAGGAAGTAGTGCTGAAGCTATATATGTTGCCGGATCTTCATTCCATTCTACAACATCAATCTTTTCTCCATTTAATTCATTAATTATATTTTTAATTCTTATTCCCTTTTGTCCAACACATGAACCAACAGGATCAATGTTCTCATTTTTTGAATATACAGCTATTTTCGATCTACTACCAGCATCTCTAGATACTGATTTTATTTCTATTAAACCTTCTGCAATTTCTGGTATTTCATATTCAAATAGTTTTCTAACAAATTCTGGACTTGTTCTAGAAACTATAACTTGAACTTCACCTTTTTCATTTCTATTAACTGCTTGAACATATACTCTTAATTTTTGATTAACTCTATATTCTTCTACTTGTGATTGTTCCTTTTGTGGCATAATTCCTTCAAGTTTACCTAAATCTAAGACAACAACATTCCCAACCTTTTGAACACTACCTAAAACAATTTCACCAATTTTAGAGTTATATTCTTCAAATCTAACATCTTTTTCTTTTTCTCTTAGTTTTTGTATTATTATTTGTTTACCTTTTTGTACAGCAAT
>CAZLWI010000019.1:0-14722 GCA_964563525.1 uncultured Lachnospiraceae bacterium
ACATTACTGTTTTAATCATTTACACCTACTTTAATTTAGCTTTCAATTCCTGATATTATAATTGAAAAGAATTTATTTACATCTAAACTAGCTCCTCCAACTAAAACACCATCTATATATTCCTTATTTAAAATTTCTTTTGAATTTTCATCATTTACACTTCCACCATAAACAACTAATATTTCTTTATTATATTTTTCTTTTACAATATCTTTAATCATTTTAGAAATACTATTTGCTGTATTAGAATCACAAATTATACCTGTGCCTATAGCCCATACAGGTTCATATGCAATAATAATATCTTTAATATCTACATCTTTTAATCCTTCTCTAATCTGTTCTCTTAATATTTCTTCAGTTTTACCTGATTCATTCTCTTCTAAAGTTTCACCTATACAAAATATTGCCTGCATATTTTCTTCTTGAGATTTTATTAGTTTTTTATTAATCATCATATTGCTTTCATTAAAAATCTTTCTTCTCTCAGAATGTCCAATCAATACAGAATATATATCTACACTTTTTAGCATTTGTGCTGATATTTCTCCTGTAAAAGCACCTTTATCTTGACAACACATATTTTGTGCACCAATTATGATATCTGTTTCCTGTGCCATTAAATTAGCATAAAAAATATTAATATATGGTATATATATTTTTATATCTACCTTTTCTTTTAAATCAGATATTTCATTTATTTTATTGTATTCTTTTAATTTATCATCTAAACACTCAATATATTTTAATGTCTCATTTGGAAGCATATTCATCTTCCAATTTCCCATTATATATTTTTTCATAATTCCTCTTTTTATTTATCTTCTAATACTTCTATTCCTGGTAATTTTTTCCCTTCAATAAATTCTAAAGATGCTCCTCCACCTGTTGAAATATGCGAAAATTCTTTATCTAATTCTAGTTTTTCAACTGCTGCTGCAGAATCTCCTCCACCAACTATACTTATACAGTTAATATCTGCTATAGCTGTAGCTATTTCTTCTGTTCCTTTTGAAAATTGTTCTTTTTCAAAAACTCCCATTGGTCCATTCCAAAATATTGTTTTAGCTTTATTTAACTCTTCAACAAAATTATTTATAGTCTCTGGTCCAATATCAAAAACTGATTTATCTTTAGGTATTTTTGTATATTCTACAATTTCTGTATTTTTTGAATCAATTGAGTCTGCAAGAACTAAATCTACTGGTAGTAATATTTTAACTTTCTTTTCTTTAGCTTTATCTAATATTTTTTCAACTTCTATATCTGTTCCTTCTTCAAAGAAAGAATTACCAATTTCTAAACCCATAGCTTTATAGAAAGCTATTGCCATACCACCACCTATAATAATTGAGTCTACTTTATCTAATAGTGACGATATTACTTGTATCTTATCTGAAACTTTCTTTCCACCAAGTAATGCAATATATGGTCTTTCTGGTTCTTCTAAAGCTCTTCCTAAATAGTTAATCTCTTTTTCCATTAGAAATCCTGCTACTGATGGTAAGAATTCTGCAACTCCTGCTGTTGAAGAATGTGCTCTATGTGCAGTTCCAAAAGCATCATTAACATAAAATTCTGCTAGTGAAGCTAATTCTTTTGAAAATTCCTTATCATTTTTTTCTTCTCTAGGATCAAATCTTAAATTTTCTAATAATAGTACTTCACCTGGTTTTAATTTATCTACAGCTTTTTTAGCATCTTGACCAACTATATCTTTTACAAATTCTACTTTTTTCCCTAAATTCTTAGAAATTTCAGCTACTATTTGTTGTAATGAGAATTCATCCTTCCATTCTCCTTCAGGTCTTCCTAGATGTGAACAAAGTATTACTTTGTTTTTTTTATCCATTAAAAATTTAATTGTAGGTAATGCAGCAATTATTCGCCTATTATCAGTGATTTTACCTTTTTCATCAATTGGTACATTAAAATCACATCTAACTAGTACTTTTTTATCTATAATTTCTACATCTTTTACTGTTTTCTTGTTAAATGACATTTTATCTCCTTTGTATATTCTTTATATATTCTTTATATATTCTTTATATGTTTTTAAATATTAGTATAAAAAATATTATTTAGATCTCTCAAATACAAATTCTGCTAACTTAACAAGCATTACAGAATATCCCCATTCATTATCATACCACGATAATACTTTGAAAAATGTATCTGTTAATTGTATACCTGCTTTAGCATCAAATATTGATCCCCTTGGATCTTTAATAAAGTCTGAAGAAACTAAATCTTCTTCAGTATATCCTAATATACCTGCAAACTTACCTTCTGAAGCTTCTTTCATTGCAGCACATATTTCTGCATATGTTGTTGGTCTTTCTGTATTAAATGTTAAATCTACAACTGATACATCAATTGTTGGAACTCTTAAAGACATACCTGTCAATTTCCCTTTTAATTCTGGTATAACTTCACCAACTGCTTTTGCTGCTCCTGTTGTAGAAGGTATAATATTATGAAATCCTGATCTTCCCATTCTCCAATCTTTTTTTGATACTCCATCTACAATTTTTTGTGATGCTGTTACAGAGTGGATTGTTGTCATTAATCCATCTTTAATTCCAAACTTTTCATGTAATACTTTAGCAACAGGTGCTAAACAATTTGTTGTACATGAAGCATTTGAAACTACATTCATTTCTGGCATATATTCTTCATTATTAACACCCATAACAAACATAGGTGCATCTTTTGAAGGTGCAGATATTATTACTTTCTTTGCACCTGCATCTAAATGTGGTTGACATCCTTCAATTGTTGTAAATACCCCTGTACATTCTAAAACAAGATCTACTCCACATTCTCCCCAAGCTACATTACCTGGCTCCATTTCTGCAAATATTCTAATCTCTCTTCCATTTACAACAAGTGTATTCTCATCTTTTGCATATACTTCCATATCATCATTTCTACCAAATGTTGTATCGTATTTAATCATATATGCCATATAGTCAGCTGTCATAAAAGGATCATTAATACAAACAACCTCATGATGCCTATCTAAGGCTATTTCAAAAGCTTGTGCTCCTATTCTTCCAAATCCATTAATTCCTACTCTCATTTTTTCCTCCATCTTTCTTTAGTTTAATATATTATTATATTCATAATTATTTTATATTATATATCTCAAAAAATCTATATAGTTTGCATTTTTTAATACTTTCTTAATATTTGAGATTATATAAGACATTTTAGGACAATTAGACTATCATGGGAAAACAAAAAAGTATAGTTCTTAAAACTATACTTTTAATATTTTAAATAATCTAATAATTTTATCTATGTTTAAACCTTTTCTAATAATCTATTTCTCTTTTTATATAAAACCATCTCTAATATAATTGTTGTTAATAAGATAATTGAAACAAATATGTATACAAAGATATTTAAACCTATATTATTCATATAGAATAGAAACACATAAACTAATACTGCTGTAGCTATAAACTGTATTTTTAACATTATTGCTAAAAAGGATTTTAATGATTGTTTAACTAAATATATTGGAGTCTTCCAATTAAAATTTGGTTTTCTTGAATCAGCATATAGTTCAATAGTATCAAATAATGTCATTGTAATTATTGTAAATACAAAACCTAACCAGAAAAATAAATGTCTATATAAAAACAGATTGAATATTAAGTCTACTGCTACTATATAAATAACTAAAAATAGTATTTTTACTAATATACCAGGTAGTCTTTTTATATTAAATTGTCTTAAGTCTGACATTGGCATACTTTTTATAAACGGTCTATCATTCTTATCTTTTGAAATCATGAATATTGAAATTGGAGCAAATAACAGTATTACTCCTGATAACACAACAGGTATCATAAAAATTATATATTTATCTAAAGATGAACCCATCCTATCTTTTAACATAGTTCTTGCTTTCCAAAAATATTCAAAAATATTTGAAGAATTATATGCATTTTGACTATCAGTAAACTGTAACATTAAACCATTAATTGCTTCTTGATTTAAATTATATTTTTCCTTGTTTTTATTTAAAAATTCATAAAACTCATTATTATTTTCCTTCATTAAATCTGTAGTAAATACTTTCTCTACTGCCATATTTTCTTGCTTTTTAGAATATTCTTCACCTTCTTTTAATACAAATTTATTGTCATCAGTTCTTTCAACTGCTGGTAATCCACTCATTCTTCTTTGTTTATCATATTCATTATTAAAAAGTATCGAATATTTGATAAAAATATATTTACCATCTTTTTCTTCAATTGCATATTTTGAATATGTTGGATTATTTAGTAGTGCATCTCTTTCTTCTTTACTATTAGCTTCTTCTTTATAATCTTGAACAAAATAAACAGCTTCTGCTTTTTTGACTTCCTTCATTCTAATTGAAAATCCACTTATAAAACTTATAGACATAAATATAGGTAGTATTATAGGTGCAATAACAGTATTTACTAATACTGCTGGTTCTTTAAGAAAAAATGCAAATTGATGTTTTAAATATTGTATACTTGGATTCTTCTTCTTGTATTTAATATTTGTTAATATATCCAAATCTTTATTTAAATTAATATTTTCTTTAATCTGAGTTTCTTCATTTTTACTAATCTCATTTGATTTTTTATTATTTCTTTTTCTAGATCTAATAAAATTAATAATACCAATACCTGAACCTAAATCATATAGTCTTAATTGCTCTTTTATATATATAGTTCCTATCGTAAAATGAGTTAATAAATAAGCTCCTATATTAATTCCTGTTACTATTAAAATACTTATAAATCTATTTTCTCCAGTTATTATGTTTATAATTTGTTTTGGATACCAAAATATTGGAGATTTTTCTATACTCTGTACAAAACTAAGTATTTTGGAAATTGTGTCTTCACCCAAAAACATAGAATTGTAAATTTTAACATATATTCCAATAAATACAAACATTACTAACATTCCAGCCCATTTAATAAATTTCTTACTTACAAGCAATTTAATAATACTATTAACAATAAAAGAAAAAACATATACAATTGTTAAAACTAAAATTGGTAATAAAAGTATTGCTAATAAAACAAATATATAATAGTCAAAACTACTTCCTTTAGCAATGCCAAAATATATTAATGGAACTGTTCCTATCATTAAAGTAAACGAATATCCACTTATAATATATGATACAAATGAAGCTGCAAATCTTTTTCTTGAAGATATTGGATAAGTATTTAAAATTGAATTGGTTTTATCTCTCATAATATATGCAATTGCACTAATCATCGATATTGCAAAATTAATTCCTATTAATCCAACTATTATTATACTTACAAAATAATTCTCTGATCCTGTTTTAGTTAATGTTTCTATTAGACTTTTTGATAGTGTATATCCTAAGGAACCAAAGTAAATAAACAAAATTAAATTAAGAATAATTAAAACAATTTTGTTTTTAAAAAATTTATTTTTATTATTACTTTCTGATTTTGCTGAACTAAATTCTAATTTAACTAAGGTAAAAAATGTCTTAATTTTATTCATTCTTTCCTCCTATAATTTGAATAAATAATTCTTCTAAATCTTTAGAGTTTGGATATTTTTCTTTTAAATTTTCATAACTTCCAATATATATTATTTCACCATGATTTATAATAGCTATCTTGTCACATAACTTCTCCGCTACCTCTAATACATGAGTAGAGAAAAACACAGTATTTCCTTTTTTTGCATGTTCTTTCATTTTCTCTTTTAAAACAAAAGATGCTTTAGGGTCTAAACCAGTCATTGGCTCATCTAATATCCATATAGGTGGTTCATGTAATAAAACAGATATTATTATAACTTTTTGTCTAGTTCCATGTGATAAACTCTCAATGTCATTTTTTAAAAAACTTGTAATTTCAAATTCTTCTGATAATTTCTCTATTCTTTCTTTTCTTACTTCTTCTGATACCTCATAAATATCTGCAACAAAATTAAAGAAATCTATTACTTTCATATTAAGAAACATATCTGGTGAATCAGGAGAATATCCTATTTCTTTTTTAGCTTTAACTGGCTCATTTTTAATGCTTTTACCATTAATTAATATATCACCACTAGTAATACTACCTGCACCTGTTATCATATTAATAGTCGTTGTTTTACCAGCTGCATTTGGACCAATAAAACCAAAGATATACCCATCTTCTATTTCTAAGTTCATATTTTTAATTATTTCTTTTTTTCCGAAACTTTTACTTGCATTTTTAATTTCTATCATTTTCTTTATACTCCTTTATCAATGAAATCAATAACATCATCTACAATTTCTTCACCTTCTTCAGCTACACTTATTAATTCTTCCTTTGCATCCATTTCAAGTTCTTTCTTTCCATCTGATATTAATATATACTTTTATCTAATTTTTTTCAATTTATGTCCATCTTCTAATAACTTTTTTCTAAGTTTTTTCTTTTGAATTTTTAAAGAATAGTATTTATACTTTCTATCAATTAAAGATGTGTTTTCTTTCTTTATACTAATTGTTTTAGACAATACAAGTGATCCAATATTGATATCCTCATACACTTCTTCTATTTTCTCCCTTATTTCAAATAATGTTGCACCAGTTGTATAAATATCATCAATAATTAGTACACTTTTTATCTTATATCCATTTTTAATAGAGTACACATCTTTAACATTTTCTTTTCTATCTTCTCTTCTAATACTACTTTGTACTTTATTTTTCTTTACTTTTTCTATTAAATTAATTACAGGAATACCCAAAAACATGGATAAATCTTTAGCTATAATCTTTGATTGATTATATCCTCTAAAATATTTTTCCTTGTCTTTATCCATTGGTACATAAGTGATATATTCATACTTAGATAAATCTGATACTAATCTAGGATAATAGAATAATGATAGAATAAAAAATTTAGATATTTCTCTAGAATTTCTTAATTTGAAATTTAATATTTCTTCTTTAATATTTGACACATATCTTGACATTGATATTATTTTCATACCAATAGTATAAGTACTATATGGATAAATAAAGTACTTAAAATATTTAAAACATTTAGAACATATTCCAAAAGAATTAGATGAAAACAAGCAATATCTACAATTTTGTTTAAAAACTCTTAAAAAATTAAAGTATATATCTTGTTTCTTAATTAAGTTTTTATTATATTTTTTCATAAAAGCATTCTAGTAGTATAACAAGTAATTGTCAAATAAAAAAAGATTGATTTCTCAATCTTTAATAATATGCTTTTTTGTATTAGAATTTGTTAGAATTTTTTCATATATTCATTATAGTATTCTAATTCTTCTTCTTTTTTTATTCTTTGGAATAATGGAATACCTGTTTCAATAACTTTAATATCATTTAATTTTATATTATATTTAAATATTTCATCCCAATTATTTATATCATATCTATCTTTTAAGTTCAGTTGTTCTTGTATTTGATTAGATGTATTTTTCATAAATGGTCTTATTGCTATGGATATCTTTCTTAATATTTCAACTAATGTATACATTATTATTTCTAATTTTTCTTGATTATTTGTCTTAGTTTCAATGTTTTCTTGTATTTGTTTATATTTTACCCAAGGTTCTGTTTTATCAATATATTTATTTGCTTTATCAATAATTTCAAATATATTTTCTATACCATTAGCTATATGTAAATTCTCAAAATTTTCATTTAATTCTTTCATTTTTTCTTTAACAAAATCATTTATCTCTTTTGTATAAATATATGTTTTAGATTCACTGTCTAAATTTATAAAATCTTCAATTTCTTTAAATACAGTATTCCTAGAAATATCTGGTATTATTCCATCTAAATATTTATTTAACATTCCAATAGTTCTATTAAGTAAATTACCTAAATCATTTGCAAGATATGTATTATATTTATCAATCATTTCTTCAATATCAAAAACAGAGTCTTGTGCATATGATAATGATTTTAGTAATGCAAATTTAGTTGCATCTACTCCATATCTTTCAACTAAAACATCTGGATAGATTGAATTACCTTTTGATTTACTCATTTTCCCATCTCTTGCCATAAAGAAACCATGTGCATATATTTGTTTAGGTAATTCTTCACCTAATGCAATTAGAAAAATTGGCCAGTAAATTGCATGAAAACGAATAATTTCTTTACCAATAATTTGTAAATTAGCAGGCCAATATTTTTTAAAATTATCATCATTATTCATATATCCAAGTGAAGTAATATATGAAGATAGAGCATCTACCCATACATACATTACATGTTTAGGATTCTTTAATATTGGTATTCCCCAATCAAAACTTGTTCTTGATACACATAGATTTTCTAATCCTGGTTTTATAAAATTATTAAAGATCTCATTTTTTCTAGACTCTGGAAGAATAAATTCTGGTCTTTCTTCATAAAGTTGTATTAATCTATCTTGATATTTTTGTATATCAAAAAAATATGCTTCTTCTTCAGTCCAAACTACATCTCTACCACAATCAGGACATTTTTTATCTATTAACTGTCCTTCAGTAAAAAAACTCTCACAAGGTTTACAATACCATCCTTCATATTTATCTAAATATATATCACCTTGTTCCATAAATTTATCAAATATTTTAGCTGCAGTTTCTTTATGAAAATCATCTGATGTTCTAATAAATTGAGTATAGTCTATCTCTAATAAATCCCATAAATCTTTAAACACTTTTGCTTCACCTAATGTGTATTCTTCAACTGTCATACCTGATTTCTCAGCAGCTTCTTGTATTTTTAAACCATGTTCATCAGAACCTGTTAAAAATCTAACATCATAACCTTGCATTCTTTTAAAATTAGCAAGAGTATCTGCTAGTATTGTTGTATATGCAGTTCCAATATGTGGTTTACCACTAGGGTAATATAGCGGTGTAGTTATATAGTATGTTTTTTTATTTTCCATATTTTTATTTTTTTCCTTTATATTTTAAAATTCTTTTATTTCATTAAATTATCTAAAATTCTATTAATCTCATTTAATATATTAGTATATTCTTCTTGTTTTTGTTTTTCTTCCTTTATTTTTTGTTCTGGTGCTTTATCAACAAAACCTTTATTATTTAGAAGATTATTAGTAAATTGTAGTTTACTTTCAATATCTTCCTTTTCTTTTTTTAATCTTTCTATTTCAACTTCTTTATCTATTAAATCTTCTCTTAAAATATATGCTTTCATACCAGGAATTATTATTGAAATCATATCATCTGAATTATCTAATTCTTCAATAAATTCTATATTATTTAAATAACCCATTTTCTTTATACTATTTTGAAGTTCTAAAACTGCTCTTTCTGTGTCTGGATTTGTTGAGGTTTTATCTATTAAAAGATTAGCTTTTTTAGTATTTTCTACTTTATTCTCTGTTCTAATATTTCTAATATTTGAAATTAGATTTTGTATTATCTCAACTGATTCCTCTTCTTTCAAATATTTCATATTATCTACATATATTGGCCAATCAGCAAGCATTAACTCATCATTTTCTTTAGAATATTCATCTTCTGTTTTTACTAAATCATCATAAATTACTGTAGTTATAAATGGCATAAAAGGATGTAATACTTTCATCATTCCCTTATATGTTAAATTAAGAATATTCATAACAACATGCTTATCTCTAGAATCGCCTTCCATAAGTCTTGATTTTGAAAGTTCTATATACCAAGAACAAAAACTATTCCATGTAAAATCATAAATCTTATCTAATGCTAGACCTAAATCATATTCATTTAAATCTTTATCTATTTCTTTAATTAATGAATTAAATCTAGAAATAATCCATCTATCTTCATATTTTAAATCTAATTTATCTACAACATTTAACATTGATATTTCTTTATCAATTAGATTAAAATTTTCATTTTGTATAATGTATTTACCAGCATTCCATATTTTATTTGCAAAATTTGATGCTTTTTTAATTTTTTCTTCAGAATATCTTAAATCATTACCCTTAGTTACTCCATCAATTAATGAAAAACGAAGTGCATCTGCTCCATATCTTTCAATCTCATCTAATGGATCAATACCATTACCTAAAGATTTACTCATTTTTCTACCATCTTCAGCTCTAATTAATCCATGAATTAATACATCTTCAAATGGTACTTCACCCATAAAATATAGTGACATATATATCATTCTAGCTACCCAGAAAGTAATAATATCAAAACCTGTTACTAAAATAATATTTGGAAAATATTTTTTTAAATCTTGAGTTTCATTAGGCCATCCAAGTATAGAAAAAGGCCATAATGCTGAACTAAACCAGGTATCTAATGTATCTTCTTCTTGATAAATATTTGTACTTGAACACTTATTACATTTTTCTGGTGTTTCTTCAGCTACCATTACTTCATTGCAATCTTTGCAAATATATACAGGTATTCTATGTCCCCACCATAATTGTCTTGATATACACCAATCTTGAATATTTTCCATCCAATTAAAATAGTTTTTAGAAAATCTATCTGGTATGAATTTTGTATCATTATTTTTTACTGCTTCAATAGCCATTTCAGCTAATTTGTCCATTTTAACAAAATATTGATCAGTTACTAATGGCTCAACAATACTATGACATCTAGAACATTTACCAATATTATGTATATAATCATCTATTTTAAATAAATATCCTTTTTCTTCTAAATCTTTAACTATTTCTTTTCTAGCTTCTAATATATTCATTCCTTGATATTTAGGAATAATATCATACATTATTAGATCAGTACCAAATACTTCTATTTGCTCTAAATTATGTCTTAATCCAGCTTGATAATCATTGGTATCATGTGCAGGAGTAATTTTAACTGCTCCTGTACCAAATTCTGTATCAACAAATACATCTTCAATTACTGGTATTATTCTATTTACTAAAGGAAGTTTTACATTTCTTCCAATATATTTATTTAATTTATCATCATTTGAATTAACAGCAATAGCTGTATCTCCAAGCATTGTTTCAGGTCTAGTTGTAGCTACTGTTAAATATTCCTGTGTTTCGTTATTCTCATTATCTAATAATGGATATTTAATATACCAAAGATGTGAATTTTCTTCTTCAAATTCTATTTCAATATCTGATATAGCTGTATTACAACTAACACAATAATTAGTAATTCTTTTTCCCTTGTATATTAATCCATCATTATACATAGATACAAAAGCTTTTAAAACAGCTTTTGTTAATCCTTCATCTAATGTAAATCTAGATCTATCCCAATCAGCTGAAATTCCCATTTGTTTTTGTTGTTCTACAATAGTTGAACCATATTTATCTGTCCAATCCCAAGCTTCTTTTAAAAAACCTTCTCTTCCTAATTCATATTTAGTCTTACCTTCATTTTTAATTTTTTCAACAACTTTAGCTTCTGTTGCAATTGAAGCATGATCTGTTCCTGGTATCCATAAAGTATCATAACCTTGCATTCTTTTATATCTAATAATTATATCTTGTAATGTTGCATCTAAAGCATGTCCCATATGTAAAACACCTGTTACATTAGGTGGAGGCATAGAAATAGTAAAAGGCTTTCCGCTACCTTTTGGAGCAAAAGTCTTTTTCTCTTCCCATCTTTTATATATTATTTTTTCATATTTTTTTGGATCTAATGTTCCTTCTAACATATGTCCTCCTAGTTGTTTTTTATTAATTATATATTGTATTTATATTTATATTATTCTTATTTCTCTATCTGGAGTAGTTAATAATTTGAAACTAACTTCTGTAATTAATACAGTATCTGATATTTTAAGTCCATATCCTTGTTTATATATTCCTGGTTCTATTACTATACTCATTCTATCTTTAATCGTTTTATTTGTGTTTAAAACAAAATCTGGAGCCTCATTCTTATTTAATCCTATACCATGTGCTAAATAGTATTTTATATCCCAATTTATCTCTTCTAGCTCTTTTGAATACTCTTTTGTTATTTGAGATATTTCTGCTCTATTTTTAATATTTCTTAATAATGAATCATGTAATTTTAATAATTTTTCATATTCTTCTTTCTTTTGTTCATCTATATTATCTACAAATATTGTTCTTGCAAGTTCTGAATGATAACCTTTATAGCTTCCTGACATATATATTACTACAACATCACCTGATTTAATTCTTCTATTTGTTGGTAGAAAAAACATATTAGTTGAATTTTCACCACTTTGAACTCTTATCTCTTCTGGTATTCCATCTAATCCAGATTGAGCCAACATTCTTGTAATATCCATTGCTATTTGTTTCTCTGTCATACCTTTAGATATTTTTTGAATTGCTCTTTCATAAACATCTGAGAGTATTTTAGAAATATATTCAATATATTTTATTTCTTTATCATCTTTAGTTGCTCTCATATCTTCTATAATACCTTCAGTTTCAACTAATTCTTTAGCAAATATTTGTTTATAGTTAAGATATTCTTGATAAGTTACAGTTTCTTCTTCAATACCTATATTAGTTGATTCAAGAAATATATTTTCTAAATCTTTCTTACTTGTTTTTTCAATTTCTTTAATTGTTATTCCGATCTTCAATTTTTAATATACTAGAAACATGATCATAGAATCTTGATGAAGTTAAAAAAATATTTTCCATAGGTGCAATTAATAATATACCTTCAACATCTACATCAGTTAAATATTTAATATTTATCTCATTAGAAACTATCATTCCATCTATATTTCTGTTATCTAATTTTTGTCTTAAAAAAATTAATTTATTATTCATTTAATCTCCCTAACTAAAGACTTTTATTAATAATCCAGATAAACTATTTGAAAATCTTAAAAATTGTTCAATAATATAGTTGTTAGGTATAATCATCATAATATAGCTTGCAAAAACCAAAAATGGTCCAAATGGTATGTATGCATCATCTTGTTTTTTACTTTTTCTAATTATTATTACAATTATTCCTATTACTGCTGCTAATATAAATGCTAAAAATGTTAAATTAAGAGTCATTGTTAATCCTAAAATTGCTCCTAATGGTCCCATTAATTTTACATCACCCATTCCCATAGCTTCTTTTCTATAAATTAATCTACCAAGTAGTGCTAGTATTATAAAAATACCTCCACCAGTAATACCACCATATATTGAATCAATTGCCATATTGATATTTAAAAAACCTAATAGGAAAATATTTAATATAGATAATTCAAAAAGAATTAATGTTACTCTATCTGGTATTTCTCTTGTCTTAAAATCTACTACAAATGTTACTATTAAAAATGGAGTAATTAACATATATTTAAGTAAATTTAAATTACCTAAAAAAGTTGCTGATATTCCTTTAAAATATAATAGTAAAAGATATATTAATATATTTATAAATATTATTGAATAAAGATTAGGTATTCCAGAATCTTTAATTGTTTTAATAGTTTCTTTACTAAATACTCTTTTCTCATCTTTATATCTTATTACTCCAATTGCAGAATATATTCCTGCAATTATACCTAAAAATATTTGAATAATATAATAATATACATTTATGCCATTAATCATTTAACTACCTTTTCTTTTGTTAATTCTTTTATAATTTAAATTAGTTTTTATTGTTTTTTATTTTTATTGTTTTCTAATTCTAGTCTT
This sequence comes from uncultured Lachnospiraceae bacterium, assembly GCA_964563525.1. Lineage (GTDB taxonomy): Bacteria > Bacillota > Clostridia > TANB77 > CAG-508 > CAZCCM01. The sequence continues at coordinate 13,635 of CAZLWI010000019.1, forward strand.
TCTCTTTCTAATCTTTCTTTTTCTAATTTTTCTCTTTTTACAACTTTTTTTAATTTTGTTGTATGAAGAGATCTTTTTGTATTTTTCTGATTTTCTATTCTTTGATCTAATGCTTTTAAAACATGAGTATATTTGTCAGGATTTTTTTCTTTTTCTTTTATATATTTTAAATATTTAGCTAATACCTTCTCTTCAACAGGTCTTCTTAGTCTTGTGAAAAAATAGTCTTGTTTATCTTCTAAAGGATTAACTAATATAGAAAGCATGCCTACTCTATTTGCTCCTAAAATATCAGTGAATATTTGATCACCAATTACAGCAGTTCTTTCAACAGAAGTACCTATATGTTTAGCTGCTTTTAAGAATCCTCCAGTATTAGGCTTTCTACCAAATATAAAATAATCTACACCTAGTAAATTAGCAATTTTTGCTACCTTGGGTCTATCAATTGTATTAGATAATATAACAACAGTAATACCTTCATTTGTTAATTCCTCTTTCCAGTCAATTAATCCATCAATTAAATTTTTCTTAACATCAATAACAGTATTATCAATATCAATTATAACTCCTTTAATACCCTCTTTTTTAAAGAAATTAGAATTAATATCTGTTATTCTATTAATATATCTGTCTGGAAAATATGCCTCTTCTAATATGTTTTTTTTCCTTGCAAAATATGCCATTTTTCACCTTTTCTAATATATGTATGTTATCAACAAAAGTCTTTTATGTCAATATTTAAAGGGTTTTTAAGACTTTTAATATTATATTGTTTTACTTTTAATTTTCATCTTCAATTTTATCTTTACTATATAATAATATTATTTTATCAATTGTTTCTACAAAACTATTTAACATAACAGTTTTAATCTGTGTTTTTCGCTTTTCTAAATAATTTTCTAATTGTCTTTTTAAACTTTGCATAAATTCTATTTCATCTACAAACTCATTTTCTTTGTTTTTTGCTCTTGTTAATAGTATTTCAGATATTGTTACTATATCTTCATTTGTTGCATTAGTAATTCTTTGAAACATTTTAAATGGTTCATAATATTTAAATATAGGTTCATCCATACATTCTTTAT
>CAZLWI010000020.1:0-7928 GCA_964563525.1 uncultured Lachnospiraceae bacterium
TTTACTATGTCCTGCCATATTTCCTCCAATTAATAAATGTAATTTTATCATGAAAATACACATCTATCAATATTTACTTCAATAGTTAAAAACTTAAATTAATTAAACTTTATGAATTTTTATGAATTTTCTTCTTAAATTTGCTTAATAATGATCTGTCTTTTCGTTTTTGTTTTAATTTCTCTTGTATCTCTTGTTCTAGTTCTAATCTTATTCTTTCTTCCTTAAGCTTCTCATCTTCTATGTTTATTTCAACTTTTTGAGATACAGTTTCTAATTCATCTTTTTGATCAGTATTAGCTTTTAGTACTTTCTTCAATTCACTTTTTTCTATATCACTATCACACCAATAGTTTAAATGAATTAATGCAATCATTGAAAGAGTCTCTCTAGATACATTTTGCTCTTCGATTGGCTTAGAATCAATATATATTGGATTATATTTTATATCTCTTCTTGTTTCTATTATTTCTATTAATCCTTTTGGTACTTTTTCTATATACTTATTTCCTAACATCTGAAGTATAGAAAAAACTTCAGAATATATTTTTTCTTTAGTCATAATATATACTTTTATCTTTCTTCTTCTATTTCTTTATATAACAATAAATTTTGAATTTTTTTAAAATCTTTCATTCCTATTTTCATCTTTTTATATGCTGATTTTAAAGCATTTTTTTCTTCTAACATATTAATCTCCAAATAAATATATTTATCTACATTTATTTTATTTTATACATATAATTTATGCAATTTTTTATATAAAATGTATCTATATTGATACAAAAGAAAAGATGTGTACTTACACATCTTTATTCATTTATTTCTTCAATATTTATTTTTTTATATCTTTATTAATCTTTGTCTAATTCTTTTGTAACCAAACATTTATATATTAATTCTTCTAATGGTTTTGGATTAACTATAGATATTATAGATGCTTCTAATATTTCTTTAAATTCTACTTTTCTTAAGTCTAATAAATAATTATTCTTCAATGCTAATTGTCTAATAAATTCTCTTGTAACTCTTCCATTCCCTTCTCTAAAAGGATGAAGTACATTTAGTTCAGCTAAATAATATGCTAATCTTTCTGCTAATTCTTTTTTACTTTTACCTACTAAATAATCTTCTTCTTTTAATTCTTCTAACAATCTTATTATCTCTTGTTCTATAAATCTTGCATCCGCAAATTTAAAATTATCTTTTGCTACATTTTCTGTTCTTAATTTACCTGCAAAATTATAAAGGTCAGATAAAAGATATTCATGAATAGAAAGTAAGTGTCTAAGATTAAAACTACCAGTAATTCCTTGTTTTCTTAATTCATAAATTTTAAAAATAATAAGAGCATTTTCTAGTTCTTCTAGTCTTGCTCTATCTTTAATATCTAATTTATTAATTAATACATCTGTTCCTGGATAACAATATATTGAGTTATTTTCTTTATCTTTATACATATCCACATCTCTCTTTTGTTAATTTTTATTGTTTGTATTGATCAATAATATTTTCTATAATATCAGACATAACAATATTACCTTGCTCATATTGTTCTAATATCTTAATTTGTCCATCTGTAATTGTCATATTTTCAACAGCAAGATCTTGTTTCATATTTTCTATATTATATTGAAATTCTTGAATATTATATTCCATATTACTACCCTTTCTTTTTATTCAAACATACATATATTATAGCATATTTTAGGCTTTTTTTCAATGTTTTTACTATTTTTCTATTGTTATTTTTTTAGAGAAAAAGTTCCACAAACCAACTAACATAATTGAAAATATTTTTGCAAATATATAGTGCATTAAAACTTGTTCAGTTAATAAGTACATTATTAATTGATTTAAACCTAGACCTATTAATGAAGTTACAAGAAATATTATAGCTGCCTTTGTTTTAGTCATTCCCTCTTTAGTATCAGTAAAAACATACATCATATTACAATAATAATTAAAAACCAAAGCAATTATAAATCCAGTTGCTGAAGCTATTAATACAGTTGTATTAAAGACTTCCCTTAATAAAATCATAACTGCATAGTCAATTATAGTTGCTATTGCCCCTATAATTACAAATTTAAAAAACTTATATAGTGTTTTATTTTCAGTTAATTTTTCTTTTACTTTTTCAAACATTTTATACCTTTGTTTATTTACTTAATAAAAATAAATAAGTGGAATTTAAATGAGTAATGTATTTAATATTTCTTAAATCAGTATATTTAGATATTTCTTTTAATAATTTTACATGAGTAGGATATATTTTTATATCTTCACTCTCTTCTAATTCAAAGTTTATGCTTTCTTTATTAAAGTCATCTTTAGCTATGAACTTACATAGTTCTTCTTCATTGTACCAATAATGTGTTAAAACCAAAAGTTCAGTATTATTTTTAGAATTATATATTTTATCTATATTTTCTTTAATGTCTTTCATATATTCATTTAAGCTTATTTCTTCATTATTTATTTTTTTCCTTGGAACTATTATGCTTTTTTCAATTTTACTTAATGGATAAATATCGTCTGTTATATCAAAAAATTGTTTGTTATCATAAACATAAATCAAAGGAATATTTTTCAATTCTTCAATTTTTTCAATAACTCCTACCTTATCCTTATATTGATATTCTAAACCTTCTTCTAAAGCTTGTTTTAAATTGACACTTTGTGGAAATACTAATACTAATCCTATAAAAATAATTAAAATAATTGGTAAAAATTTAAAAGTATTTTCTTTTTTTATTTTTTTTAAATTAAACAAATTCTTAATTAATTCAATTAAATTAAAATATATTAAAACAATTATTAATATTGATAAAAGTGGTAATGCCGGATAAGTATATCTATTTGCTACAAAAGGTGCTGTTATTAAAGGTACTAAAACATAGAACATTGTAGATAAAAATAATATTAGACTAACTCTCTTTATATTTTTTATTTCTTCAGTTTTTAATTTTATTTCATGTTCTATTTCTTTATTTTCTAATGGTTTTATCTTTTTAAATAATTTATTTGTTATTATATTAATAACTTTAATTATTGATAAAAGAATTATTGATAAAACAATATTAATATAGCCATAATTTATTTTCTTTATAAATTTCGTTATTTTGTCTATTATATTAATATTTTCTTTATTTATTTTGGCAAATATACTATCTAATTTAAATGGCCATATTATTAAATAAAATATTCCTGATAATACATAAGTTAATGTAATTATAATTGCTTCATTTTTTCTTTGTGTTTTTAATAAATATATAATACTTAAAATATATGTCATAAAAACATATACAAGAAAATAATAATGTGTTAAAGCTCCTAGTATTGTTACTAAAGCAAGTATTGGATACATTGTTTTCTTATATCTTTCTAAATCTTTAAACAAATTTTTAACTCTATAATTATCTTTTTTAATACTTTTAACTTCATTATTAGCTTTTTTATCTGGAGTTTCTTCTTTTATTCTTTGTTTATCTACTAATATACTAATTAATATATATGCATGAAGAAGTATAAACATATTAGACATTTCATACATTCTAATAAATATAGCATGATCTACGGCCATAGAAGCTATTGTATAAAGTATAATAGATAATAATGATAATATTTTATTTTTACTTAATTTAAAACTTATTAAAAATATTAATATTGTAGATATTGCATATACTAATATATTTAATATTATTCCTGGCCACATACTAAAATTATTTAAATTAAAATTAGTAAATATTTTTAAGAAAAAATAGTAAAGTGGTGGATGTACATCTTCTAGTTGTCTTTGTATTACAGGTTTAAAATCAGAAGCTTCTTCTTCTGATATTTCTATATAGTCTTTAAAAAATTCCTTATTATGTACAGTATTATTTAAATCTTTATTTTCACTTAATTGTACTGAAGTATAATTTATCAAACCTTGTGAATAAATTTCATCCATATGAAAATATTCTTTATTTTTAGCTACTTCTACTCTTAAAAATGAACCTAAAGCAATTATAATAAATATTAAAAAAGAGATTATAATATTAGAAATTATATTAAATTTTGTTTTGTTTTGTGTCGTAATACTTTTGTTATTCATTTCTTTCTTTTTCTCCGTTATATTCATCAATAAGATATATTGGTCTGTTTTTTGATTCTACAAATGCTCTTCCTAAATACTCACCTATTATACCTAATAAAATCATCAGCAAACTACCAAAAAATAGTATAAGTACAATTATTACATGACCAACATTAATTACTCCTTTATTTATAATAAGTTTTACTAATGCATAAATAAAAAACATTATAGTTGATAAAAATACTGGTATTGCAAAATATGTTGCAATTCTTAATGGTTTTATTGATAAAGCCGTTATTCCATCTATTGCCAAATCAATAAGTCTAGGATAATTCCATTTAGTTTTACCTGCAACTCTTTCAGATCTATCAAACAATACTGCCTTTTTCTTATATCCCACCCAACTAAACATACTCTTCATTGATCTAGATTCTTCTCTAGCTTTTCTTAAAGCATTAACAACTCTTCTATCAATTAGTCTAAAATCTCCTGTGTCTATTTGTATTGGAACTCTAGACATTTTGCTAATTACTCTATAATACATTTTAGAAGTAAACTTCTTTAACCAAGTCTCTCCATCTCTATTTCTTCTTTGAGCATAAACATCATCATAGCCTTCTTCCCAGTATTTAATAAATTCATGTATTAATTCAGGAGGATCTTGTAAATCAGAATCCAAAAATACTACAGCATCACCTTTAGCTTAATCCATACCTGCTACCATCCCATAGTCTTTACCAAAATTTCTAGATAAAACTAAATAGGAAACATCACTATCTTTTTCTCTATATCCCTTAATCATTTCAAGACTTCTATCTGTTGATTTATCATCAACAAATAAAAACTCAAATCTATAATCTGTTCTTTCTTCTCTGAATTTTACTAATCTTTCATATAGGGCATCTAATACCTCTTCTTCATTATATAAAGGTATGATTAATGTAATTAGTTTTCTGTTATCTTCTACATTTATCTCCTTGTTAAGATTCTTTTTCAAGCATTATAGTAACTGGACCATGGTTAGTTAAATTAACATCCATTTTAGCACCAAATATACCAGTTTCTACTTTAATTTCTTCTCTTAATTTGTTTATTATATATTCATATAAAGAAATAGCTTCTTCTGGTTTTGCTGATTCTATAAAAGAAGGTCTATTCCCTTTTTCTGTATTTCCATAAAGAGTAAATTGCGAAATTAATAAAATTTCACCTTTTACATCTTTTATATTAAAATTCATTTTTTCGTTTTCATCTTCAAATATTCTTAAATTTAGTAATTTATTAATCAAAAAATCTGCCTCTTTTATTGTATCACCTTGTTTAATACCTATTAATACAACATATCCTTTTGATATTTTGCCTACTATTTTATTATCAACTTCTACTTTTGCATTATTTACTCTTTGTACTAAAAATTTCATAATTCTCCTGATATTTCTTTACTTTTATACATTAGTTTTTTATTTGTCATAACTTTTCTTTAGTTTTAGTTTTTTAAATACATTTTCTACTAAGGATTTTTCAAAACTATTAGCAGTAAAGAACCATATAGTTATTAAATATATTAAAAGATATATTATTATACCTAATACTAAATATATAAAATTATTTGGTATCAAGTATTTATATATAAAATATGAAGGTATAGCTAATAATAATATTGGTATAGTCATTTTAATAATCTGTGTAAAAAAACCCTTTATATCTAAACCAATATATTTACTATAATAAATATTTATGAAAATACCTTGGCCTATAATTAAGGAGAAAAATGTTCCAAAAGCTGCACCTATACCTCCCCAGGTTATTGCTAAAGGTATCGTTATTGCAATGTTTACTATTGCTACCAAAAACAAAATTATAGTTCTTACCTTGTGTTTATTTTTTGCTTGTAAAATACTTGCACCAACTGTTTGAATTAAAGGCAGTATTCCACCTAACATTAAAATAACTGTTATATAATAAGATTCTACATATTCTTTACCTGCCCAATAATTTAAAAATCTATTCCCAAAAATAATAAAACCAGACAAAACTAAAGCTAATATTATAAATTGTATTCTACCAGTCTGAATAAATATTTTTGAAAATTCTGATATATCTTTTTTTTCTTCTTCCATTTTAGCAATTTTAGGTAAAGTCACACCTATTAAGGCTGAAGATAATGTATTATATAAATGATTAATTTTTGCTCCTACCGCATAAACAGCAACCACTAAAGTACCTGATGTAGCACCTAAAATTACTTGATCTATACTCCAATTTACTTTATCAACTATCACTTGTAGGAAAACATATATAGAATAACTAAATATTTCCTTTAATATCCCAAAATCTAACTTTTTAAATGATATCTTAAATTTCAACTTTATAAATGCATATATAACATTAATTAATAATGAAACTAGATTTGTTATAACCAATATTAATACTATAATCCATGCTTTAGGATAAACTAGTAATAAAGGAAGAGTTATTATTGGTGCTGTAACAATTTGTATAATTTTAACAATTTTATTAAATATAAATCTTTCATAAGCTATTATTACATTTGAAAAAACTGATAGTGGAAATGTTAAAGCTATATTAATAGTAAATAATATTATCATTTTTTTTGCTTCAGTATATTCATAAACAGACATTGTTTTAGAAAATAATAATTCAATATTAAATAAAAGAATAATTCCTAAAACAAAAGTAATAACTCCAATTATGCAATAAACTATAAATAATACTCCATTTAATTTATATTCTTCTTCCTTATTTTTCCTAGCTAAAGCTTTCGATGTGTAAACAATAATTGCATTTCCTAAACCAAAATCAAGAATCGTTAAATATGACATAAAAGAATAAACAAGTGAATATAGGCCATATTCAGCTTGTCCTAATGTTCTAATTATAACTGGTGTATAAATGAAACCTATTAAAATATTTATTCCTACAACAATATATGATAATAGTGCTCCTATTTTAATCTGACTCTTTTCTTTTATGCTCAATCTAATAAACTCTCCTTTATCTTTTTCTCAAATTTTTCTATTTTAATTAAAATATATTCCATATCTTTTTCTGAGTATCTTTGATCTATCGGAATAACTGATATATGATCATATATCCATTTTAAATCTGGACTTATTTTAGATAAATGTAAATTTGATGGTATTGGCCAAATTATAGGACAAAAAACATTGTTTTCTGCCATATATTTTTGAAATTCATCTCTTTTACCATTATAAACATATACTGGAAAATATAATGGTACAATTCCTTCATTTAAATAATTAAATATGGGTTTAACTACCAAATCCTCATAATATTTATGTCTATTATTAAAATATTTTAATAATAGACTAAAATTTTTTCTTCTTTGATTTTTTAAAAAACTAAAATCTTCAACAAAAATTAAATCTTTAGTAAGAGAACTCATAGAATAATCAATGTTCATGAATTCCAAACTATCTTTTATTTTTTTATATAATTCTCTAAAATTATCTTTAATCCCATTATTAAGAAATAAATAATTATACTTTTTATTAAATGCTTTTTTAGCAAGATTAATAAAATCTTTTTCAACTTCTTTTAAAGAAATTGTCAATTCTCCATCTGACTTTATAATAAGTGCACCATCTGGTATTCCAAACCATTTCCTTAAAGATACAATTGTATAATCTTGAAAATTAATTTGTAGATTTGAAAAATATCCATGAGTATTATCTAAAACAACTTTTGTTTCTAAAATTTTCTCATCAAAATCAATTGTGTTAAAACCAAACATAGGTTGTAAAAAAACAATTTTAATTTCATTTTTCTTTATTAGTTTATTTATTTCTGATATTTTTATATTTAA
>CAZLWI010000020.1:7938-10404 GCA_964563525.1 uncultured Lachnospiraceae bacterium
GAGAGCGAGAGCGAGTAGCTCGAGCGAACACTATCGCTCTTTTTCCTCACACTCACACTCACACTCACACTGTAATAGGCGTGAGGCTTGAGGCAAAAGGCGTGAGCCCCTCCGGGAAGTTGTGCCCGGATGATAATAAAATATCTCAAAACCATTGTCTAAAAATGGTTGTATAACTGTTTCACAAGTGTATGCTGGAATTAATGCTTTTTTATTTTCCAAATTTTCAAGTAAATCTAGTAAAACTAGATTTATTGCATTTCTACCTAAAAGTACTTGTTTTGTAGATTTATCTCGCTTTAAAATATTCTTTGAAATTTCATCATTTTCTAGTTTATATTCATTAGAATTTAATTTTAATTTAATTAAATTTATTTTATTCAATTTTTCAGGAGTAAAATAAAAATCACTTCCTATTTCATAATTTTTCATTTATTTACCTTTTATTAAATATAATCTGATATTTTCATACCTTTGATATAATTTATTATGTTTTTATTTTTATTATCTACCTTCATTTTATCTGATAATTCATCAACAGTAGTAAAATTAATTCCTTTTTCTTGAACAATTTTAATAACTTCACTTATATATTTTTTGTATAACTCAACATTTTCAACAAAATCTAGATTAATTTTAAAGTTAAGTAAAATTAATTGTTTATTCATATAAGCTTTATCTAATTCTATCTTTATTTCTTCTATTTTTGATTCATAATTCTCAGAATTTAAATTTGGAGAAAATGTATTAAGTTCAAAAGAATTTAACTGACTTATCTTTTTATATCTAGAATTTTCCACATCATTTGTAGCTTTAAATACAATATTTCTTTCATTAATAAGATCTTCCATAAATCTATAATTTTTAGGAGAATAATATCCTAAAAATGAATTAGGTTTTTCTAGATTTTTCTTTTTGTAAAAATTATTTGTTTCTTGTAAATTTTTTATTGCTTCATCTCTTGAAATTAAAACTATATCTTCTTCGTTGAATAGCGAATCTTGAAAATCCCATCCATTCTTTCTCATTTCATCCATCATTTCTTCTGTTAGTCTATCTTTATCATTTAAAACTCCTGCAGAAATAAAACTCGTAGCTTTAATTTTCTTATCTTTATATTGCTTAAATATTTCACTATATTCTACTTTATTTGTTCCTTGAAAAGTAATTAAAACTGTCGGAGTGTCAATTACCAAAGCTTGATTTATTTGTCTATTAGTTTCAACTTTAAAATATATACCTAATGTTGAAAATGTAATTAAAACTAATACTATTAAAATAATTATCCCTATTTTTTTATACTTTAACCTTTTTTTCCCAAGTTCTACAACTATCATTAAACCAATTAACATCCAAAACATATCTAGATGTAAAAATGAATCTGATAATAAAAGCTTTGAACACATTGCCATTATAATTATAAAAAGTTCCCTTTGAGCAGTATATTTTTTTGAAATTAAATATTTAAATATTAAATATATTAATCCTAAAGATATAAATATGCCAAAAATACCAAAAAAACTCATTAGTTCTAAAAATATATTATGACTATATCCCCATCTAAAAGTATTACCTACATAAAGCCTATCACCATATATACCATTTCCTATTATTGGAGATTTTAAAAATGATTCTAAAGAATATAACCATAGTTTTATTCTTCCACTAGTACTTGTCATTTCACCACTAACTATAGCATCTATTGTTCTAGATGAAACATCTAATTTAAAATCAATAATTTTTATAAAAAAATTAAAACCATATGTTGCTACAGCAACAAAAAATACATTTAATATTACTAATAAAATTATGTTTTTCTTAAGTTGAGGTTGTTTTCTTGTATTAAACACAAATTCTATAAAGTAATATGCTATTGCTACAAGTAAGGCTCCTCTAGAGCCAAAATAAACAGTAAAAAATATTGTTATTAGCGAAATTAATAAATTAATTGGCTTTTTATTTCTTATATAAACTGATGTAAATATTAAAAAACAAAATACAAAATCATAACCTAAAGGTAAATTATACATTGAATTTATTACTTGTGGATCTTTAACTGTAAAATAATTTTCCCAACTCCCTACTATCAAAAACATTAATACTTGAAATATCAGATATGGTAGTAATAGATAAGCCCCTATTTTAAGTGCATTATAAATTTTTTTATGTTCTCTAATCATTAATATAAGAAATAATGCAAATATTCCTTTTCTAGGATCAAGAATTTTGACAACTAAACCATGCTTTGGATTTAATATCCATTCAGCTCTAAACCTATCTCCTATAGCAGATATTAAACTTAATAGAAAAACTGAAAATACTATTAAAAAGAATATTAATAATAAATCCGTTTCTTTCTTTAAAAGAAAGCAATAATACATTCCCTTCTGCACGAAGATTATAACAATCTAATATAATCCCATTATACTTTGCTTTCATTTTTGGAGAATTATTTTTAATAATTTG
>CAZLWI010000020.1:10414-11000 GCA_964563525.1 uncultured Lachnospiraceae bacterium
TTTTATTTTCTTAACAATTATTGCTCCATATAATGTCAAGAATAAAAACATTACAATAAATACGCCTAATTTACCTATAATAGATGTAAATACCCATGTAATCGGCCTAGATAATATAAATAATATTAAAGCTATTGATTCTAATTCAGATTTTTTAATTTCTTGTTTTAAAAATATTATTTTATCTTTTAATGTATTTAATAAGTTAATACTCTTATCTTTTACCATACTTTTTATACTCATTTATAACTTCTTCCCTTTTAACTATATCTAATATCATATTCTTTCCATGTTTATCTATAATTTGAATTTTATTATATACTTCTTCTATAATATTTAAACATTCATCAAGAGATTTTGCTGTAAAGAATATTCTTACTACTATTTGATTTAAAGTTCCTATCATTTTCTTAGTTATCTTATCACCTGGTGCAGCCTTTATAGTAACATCGATTATTTCTGGGATAGCTAAAATCTCATCTCTTCCCTCAATTTTAGCAATTTCACCTTCTTTACCTAACATGGTTATATTAACACCATATATGTCTGATTGTAATTGCTCTTCAATATTATCATATCCATATAA
>CAZLWI010000020.1:11010-13362 GCA_964563525.1 uncultured Lachnospiraceae bacterium
ATTAATCATCATTTTTAATGTATTCATTTTAAACATTTTATTAAATAATTTATATTCTAACGAACCCGTAACTCGATAACCTATATCATAAACATATATATCATCATCTTTAACTATACTTTGTGCAAACATTATGCCATTTTTTACATCTAGTGATTCAAACATTTTAATCATTCCTGGCAATACATTTTTTACAAAATTGTCCTCATAGCTTGAAGGAATTGTATAAAGTACTGGTAACCCAGTTTTTTCACCTTGAGCTTTAGATAAAAATCTATTGCCACTTCCTGGATAATATACTTTCCCATCAATAAATATAAAAAATGCTGTTAACTCTTTTCTATCTTCTATAAATGGTTCAATTACTATATCCCCAGATTTCGAACTTACAATTGAATCTTCTAATCTTTGCTTATATTCCTCATAATTTCTAACAATTTGCAATCCTTTACCTCCCGAACCATCAACTGGTTTTAAAATTAAGGGAAAATTTGTAAAGTTTTCATTTATATCTGAAAGCTTGTAATTTGGAAGAGTTGGTACTCCAAATTTTTCAAAATACTTTTTATAAATTGCTTTATTGGTAAAAATATTAAATAGCTCTTCATTAGCATAACAATAGTAATTTCCTTTCTTACAAAGTTTTGCATAAAATTCTAAATATGAATCCGTAAATCCTGTAAGAACACCATCATAGTTATTATCAATCATCACTTTATGTAATTCTGCAATATTTGAAATACTAATATTAAAATATTCATCTGCTTCTAGTTTAGCTGGTGAGTCTTCTGGTGAATACCAATCAGTTACTCCAACTTTAACTCCCATTTCATGTGCAGCTCTAATAAATTCAATATCATTTCTACTGCCACCCAATATTAATAACTTTTTACCTCTTAAACTGTTTTGATTTTTTAATTTTTCTAATTTCATCTAAATCTCCTACTTCACCCTCTCCTCGCATAAGAATATCCTCTTTTCGTATCACTTGCCCTACGGTTTTTAATAAAATTTTTACATCATTAATAAAACTTAATGTATCTATATATTCAATATCGTATTTAAATCTTGTTTCCCAATCAATTGCATTTCTACCATTTATTTGTGCAAGACCAGTCAGACCAGGTCTTACATCATGTCTTCTAACTTCTTCATCTGTATAATATTGTAAATAATATTGTGATAAAGGTCTTGGTCCCACAAAAGACATGTCTCCTTTAAATATACACCACAATTCTGGTAATTCATCTAAAGATGACTTTCTTAAAAAATTACCTAATTTTGTAATTCTTTTCGCATCATTAATAAGCTTTCCTTCTATATCTCTTTCATTAGTCATAGTTCTAAATTTTATTATATTAAATATTTTATTTTTATAACCTATTCTTTTTTGAATAAATAATATTGGTGAACCCATTGTTATTTTAATCATAAGACTTATAATCAACATAAATGGCAATACCAATATTACTAAAAAAATAGAACAAATTATATCTAAAAGCCTTTTTATTATAAGCTTATACACTTTCCCCTCCAATTTCTTTTTGAATTGATTTATAAATATCTATTACAATATCTTTTAAGTACATTTTAGGTTTCCAATTTGTTTCATTATACATAATTTGTGTATCAATTTCATGTGTTAATAGATTTTCTTTTTTAGCTATAATATAAACTTCTGCATTATATTTAAAATCTATATACTTTCTAATTGCTCCTATTATATCAGTTATTGTATAATTTTCAGCTGTACCTAAATTAATATTTCTATTCCAATTTAAATTCTCATTTATTATAATTTCAATATAAGCTCTAACAGCATCATAAACATGAAGATATGAAAATTTTTCTTTTTTCTCTATTAAATTAATATTCTTATTATTTATATATAATTTTATTAATTTATTAACTATTCTTTGATTAAATCCTGGCCCAACAATACTTGCTAATCTTATATTTAAATAGTTAATATTATTCTGAAGTGCAAATTCTTTTGTATATTGTTCTGTATAAATTTTAGCTAGTCCATATAAATTAAATGGTTCTAACAGATCTAACTCCTTTGCAGGTTTACTTCTATTTATACTGTAAACACTTTGACTTGAAGTATTAATAATGTTTTTTATTCCAAGGTCTTTTGCTTTTAAGTATAATTTACGCATATATTCTGATGCATTTAAAATTATTTCAATATTATCTTCTCTAGGAAATGCTAAATTAACCAAATATGAATCTTTATAAATAAGCGTACTAGAGAAAAATTCTTCATTTGTAATAATTTCTATATTATCTCCTACTATAAATCCTTTAAATTCATCTCTTATTACTTATGTATGACTTTCTTATTTTCTA
>CAZLWI010000021.1:0-11815 GCA_964563525.1 uncultured Lachnospiraceae bacterium
AGTCACAAGCAGAAGCTAGATACTTAATGCTATCAACTAACAACTTACTTAAACCTCAAGATGGACAACCAATAACTGTTCCATCACATGATATGATTACAGGTTCATACTATTTAACTAGACTTGAAGAAGGAGCTAAAGGTACTGATTCTTGGTATAAAGATTCAGAAGAAGCTGAAATGGCTTATGCTACAGGAAGTGTTTCTTTACATGCACCTATTAATGTAAGAATGTCAAAAACAGATGACAAAGGTTATACAACAAGCAAAGTTATTAAGACAACAGTTGGAAGAATAATCTTTAATCAGGTAATTCCTCAAGATTTAGGTTTTGTTGACAGAACAGATCCGGAAAAAGAATTTGATTTAGAAATTAACGAGGCTATTACTAAAAAGCTATATAAACAAATTGTTTCTAAAAGTATAGATGTGCATGGAATTACTAAAACTGCAGAAATACTTGACGATATAATTAAAGTTGCATTTAAATACTCTACGATTTCAGGTTTAACAGTATCAGTTGCTGATGCTATAATACCTAAAGAAAAAGTTTCTATATTAAAAGAAGCTGATAAAAAAGTTGATGAGATTTATGAAAACTTTAAGAGAGGACTATTATCAGACGAAGACAGATATAATGCAACAGTACAAATATGGCAAAAAGCTACTGATGATGTTACAAAAGCTATGGAAGCACAATTTGATAACATGAATCCATTCTATTTAATGGCAAGAACTGGTGCTAGAGGAAATATAAATCAGTTAAGACAAATTGCTGGTATGAGAGGACTTATGGCTGATACTAGTGGTAAAGTTGTTGAGATTCCAATAAAGGCTTCATTTAGAGAAGGTCTAGATGCCTTAGAATACTTTATTTCATCACATGGTGCTAGAAAAGGATTAGCAGACACAGCTTTAAGAACAGCAAATGCTGGATACTTAACTAGAAGATTGGTTGATGTTGCGCAAGACATAATAATAAGAGAAGAAGACTGTGGAACTGATATAGGATTAAAATTACAAGAAATAGTTGCTGATGGTAGAGTTGTTGAAAAGCTTGAAGAAAGAATGGTAGGAAGATATCCTTTAAAAGCTATTAAAGATCCTAAGACTAATAAAGTTATAGTTAAAAAAGATGAAATTATAACTGAAAGTTTAGCTAAACAAATTGTTGATGCAGGAATAACAGAAGTTGAAGTTAGATCATCTGTTGGATGTAAGACAATGCATGGTGTTTGTAAAAAATGTTATGGTAAGTCATTAGCAGCAAAAGAATTAGTTTCAATTGGTGATGCTGTAGGAATTATAGCAGCACAAGCAATTGGAGAACCTGGAACACAAATGACAATGCGTACATTCCATAGTGGTGGTGTTGCATCTGCTGATGACATCACTCAAGGTCTACCAAGAATTGAAGAGTTATTTGAAGCTAGAAATCCTAAGGGTGTTGCTGTTATATCAGAAATTGATGGAACAGTTAAGATTAATCAACCTGAAGATAAAAAGAAATCATTAGAAATCTTAGTTCTAGGAAAAGAACAAACGAAGACATATATTGCAAATCAAAAATTATATGATTGGGTTGTTGATGGAGTTGAAGTTAAGGCTGGTCAAGCTCTAACAGAAGGTTCTATTAATCCAAATGAGTTATTAACAGCAGTTGGACCATCAGCAGTATTTGAATATATAATGGAAGAAGTTCAAAAAACTTATAGAAACCAAGGAATTGACATTAATGATAAGCATATTGAGATAATTATTAGACAAATGCTTAAAAAAGTTAAAATTACAGATCCAGGTGATTCTGGAAGAATGATAGCTAGCTTAATTGAATTAACAGATTTCTATAAAGAAAATGATCAATTAAAAGCAGAAGGTAAAAAACAAATGAAAGGAAATAGAACATTATTAGGTATTACAAAAGCATCTATTTCTACAGAAAGTTTCTTATCAGCAGCTTCATTCCAAGAAACAACAAGAGTTTTAACAGATGCTGCAATTAAAGGTAAAGTTGATGAACTTATTGGATTAAAAGAAAATGTTATAATTGGTAAATTAATTCCAGCAGGTGCAGGATTATCTAAATATAGAGAAATTAAAACTAATACTTTAGATGATAAAGAAAGAATAGAGAAAATATTAGCATTAAAAGAAAAATATCAAGAAGATTTAGATATCTAAAATATAAAATTATTAAATAATTTAGCTAAAGAAGTATACAATTGTATGCTTCTTTTTGTTGTATATATCCAAAAAAATGGTATAATACTTTATATATAATGAAAAGAGGCATATATGAAAATTAAATATAGAGAAGTACAATTTGCTATTTTAAATGGATTAAAACAATATTACTTTGAAGAAGGTTTAAGTATTGTAGAAATTAATGAAAAGCTTTCGTTTTTAAACAACAAACAATCTGGAGGAGTTTTTAATGTACCAGAAGAATTATTAGAGAAAATTGATGTTTTAGATGTAGTTATTACACCTTTACGTTCAAAAGATAAGCTAGAGGATGTTACTAAAGAATTAACTAAAGTTATAGAAAAAACAAATATAAAAGCTTTTTCTTTTAATTGTTATGTTAAGGATTATAAATATATTCATCCTTTTTTAGATAGTTTAAATGATGATATTGTTGAACTTAAATTAGCAGGGGTTGATTTTAGTGAAGCTGATATAAATATATTTAAAAGATTCCAAAATTTGTATTATTTTGAATTAGAAAAGTGTACAATATTAGATCCCGATATAGTATCTGGATTTAATGATAAAACAAGATTATCTTTAATTCAAAATATAATATTATCTGATGATTTTGAAAAAATAATGCAAGCAATACAAGACAAAGGTGTTCTTCTGAAATTTGGTAATTTAAATTCGAACAAATTAGTAGATCTTTATTCCAATATGGAAATGGAGATAATAGATTATTGGAGTGCTATAGAAGCTATTGATTCAATATGTTCTCTTGATGTAGACTCTATTAAAAATATAACCATCAATATGACAGAAGAATTTGATTTTGAAGAAGATATTGATGATGAATTTTATGATGAAACTAGCATTTTTGATTTTTCAGAAGATTTAATTGATTTATTAAATAGTAAAGAAAATATACACTTATTAATAACAAAATACAATTTAGATAAAATAGATCCTCTAGGTGAATTGAAAGTTCCCATGTCTATCATGATTGATCACATGATTGACTTAAACCTAGAAGATATAGCTAATTATAAAAACATAGAACAAATAAGACTTAGCTTTATTAATTCACCTTCTCTTAAATTATATCATGCATATAGTGTTGATAAATATTTAGAGATGCTTAATGAAGTAGATAATATAAAATCAATGATAAATATTCCGGATTATGATGATCCTGATAGAGAAAAAAAGATATTTGCACAAATATATAAAATATTAGGTGAAAACATTAATTATGATTATATAGAAGTAAATAAAGGCATGGATACAGATTTTACTGGCAGTAATAGTTCTAATCAGGCGAGTGCACTATTAGAGAATAAAACTTGTTCAAAAGGATTTGCAGAAACATTAAGAAATGTTTTATTGTCATTTAATATTCGTGCAGGGACTTTTGTTGGTGATAATGGTTGGGCAGTTGATGAAATTACCGAATCAAAAACAAAAAAAGCAGCTGCTTGGAATGGAATTATATTAGATGGTAAGTTTTACTGGACTAATTTAGCTATGGATGAAGAAGCAATAAAAATGGGAGAATATCCATTAAAATATTGCTTAAAAGCAACAGAAGATTTTAAAACACATTATAGAAAACAATTAAATGAAGCTTATAAACTCTTACCTGCTGAGGAAAGCTTACCTATTGATGAACAATATGAACTATTTACAGGTGAAAAATATATAGCGAAAGAAGAAACAAATAAAAGTAAAGTAAAAGTAGATTTATCAGTAGCAAAAGCAATATTTAATATTCTCTATAATCAAGATAGAGAAAAAATAGTAGATAGAACAGAACAAATAGAAGATCTATCAGATAAAGATACAAAAAGAAATGATAGTAGAAATAGAAGAAGAAAAGATATAGATGATGACTTTGAAAGATAAAAACAATATATAACAAAAATATAACAATTTGATTAATTAAGACTTAAAAAGGATGTTTTTAGTATAAAAACATCCTTTTTTATGTTAATATATGTTTGTAAAGAAAATATTAGGATAAAGTTTAATAAAATGATTGAATTTAAAAATGTTACTAAAACATATGCTTCAGGAATAGATGCAGTTAAAAATGCTAATTTCATTATTAATGATGGTGATTTTACATTTTTAGTTGGTACTTCTGGTAGTGGTAAATCTACTTTAATTAAGTTAATTTTAAAAGAAGAAAAACCTACAGCTGGAGTTATATATATTGATGATAAAGATATTACTAAAATTAAGGATAAAAGAGTTCCATATTTAAGAAGAAGTATGGGAGTTGTTTTTCAAGATTTCAGATTATTACAAGATAAAACTGTTTACCAAAATGTTGCTTTTGCTATGCAAATTGTAAATGCATCAAAAAGACATATAAAAAAGCAAGTTCATATGGTTTTAGCTTTAGTTGGATTACAAGATAAAGCAGAATTTTATCCAACACAATTATCAGGTGGTGAACAACAAAGAGTAGCTATAGCTAGAGCATTAGTAAATAATCCTTCTGTTATTATAGCTGATGAGCCTACAGGTAACTTAGATCCTGAAACAGCTTGGGAAATTATGAATCTTCTTTATGAAATTAATCAAAGAGGAACAACAGTTGTTATGGCAACACATGCAAAAGATATAGTTAACTATATGAAACAGAGAGTTATAGAAATTAAAAACGGTGTAATAGTAAGAGATGTAAAAAGAGGTGGGTATACACGTGAATGTTAATCTTGGATATCATATAAGAGAAGGATTTTCAAATCTTTTTAAAAATAGAAAATCAACTGTAGCTTCGCTTACAGTTATGTTATGTACTTTATTTGTTTTTGGAATATTTTTAGTTTTAAATAAGAATGTTGATAAAATAATTAAAGGAATGGAACAAGAACAAGGAATTGAAGTATTTATTAATTTAGATGCAAAAGAAGATCAAATATCTAAATTAGGTGAAGAAATCAAAAAAATTGATGGTGTAAATACTATTAAATATAAATCAAAACAAGATGCAATATTAGCATTAAAGGAACAATGGAAAGACAATCCAAGGGTAATTGAAGGATTAACTGAACATGATGAGTTTTTACCAGCTTCTTATGTTATAACATTAACAGACTTAGAAAAAAATAAAGTAGCACAAGCTGAAATAGAGAAATTAGCAAATGTTAAGAATATTAGGAATCAAGATGAAATTATATCAGCAGTTATTCTTATTTCAAGATCAGTTAAAGTATTTATTATCGGTATTTCAGTTGTTTTAATTATTGTATCAGTAGTAATAATATCTAATACAATTAAATTATCTGTTTATTCAAGAAGAAAAGAAATATCTATTATGAAATATGTTGGAGCATCTAATGGATTTATTAGAGGTCCATTTATAATTGAATCATTGTTAATGGGATTTATTACGGTATTAATCTCGATGTTTTTAATATATCTATCATATGGGCTTGTAACACAAAAATTATTAGAATTAGGAACTTCACAATCACTACCAATAACAGTAGTTCCATTTACAGATATGCTTCCAGAACTATCTATTAGTTATATAGGTTTAGCTATAGGAATAGGAATTTTAGGTAGTTCAATATCTATTAAAAAATATCTAGATGTTTAAGATGAAGAAATGGAGAATTAAATGAATAAAGATAATATTTTCACAGAAGAATATATTGATTTTTTAACAGAAAGAGAACAATATCTACTTGAAGGATATATTAAATATAAACAGGATTTACCTGCTTTACATATTATTAGAGAAGCTTCAGATGAAATTATAGAAGAATATAAACAAGACCATGAAATGCAAATGGGTTTGCGAGAATTTAAAAAAAGAGAAAATTATTTTAAAAGAAAAGGTGTTATATCTGAAAAAGATAAATTTAAACAACAATACTTAATAGATAGAAATATAACAGAAAAAATCGCAACAGATTTTATTGCTGAAAAAGAAGAAGAGAAGTTTATAACATATTATGATAAAACACATAAAGAATTTATTGAAAACAAAAAAACTTCTTCCTCTTATGAAACAATGAGAATTTTAGAATTAGTTAAAAGACATATTGTTAATTTTTATAAAGAAAAAGTTTTTACAGAATTAGAATTAGAAGCTGAAAGACAAGCTGAATTAACTCAAGCATTAAGAGAAGTATATGGTGATCTTTTAGATGAAAAAGACAATAGTGATTTTGAAAGATAGTACTAATGAGTAAATAAGAAATATTTAATTAACTGCCTTATTAAATAATAATTAAAATAGAGCAGTTTTTTAATTGGTTAATCTCTCTAAGCCTTTAAATTGACATAAATTGCTGTTATTGATATAATTATACATATTGCAATATATGCAAAAATCGGTTTTTTTATCGTAAGGATAAATATTAAAAATAAAGATAAACGGAAAAATAATATCTAGTAGAGATATTTAAAAGGAGAAAAAATGAATAAAACAGAAGATGAAAATAGGCTTGATAAGACTATAGATAAGAGTATTAATATTAGTAAAAATATGAAGAAAATACATAAAAATATTAACAAAAGTTATGGAAGAACTAAGAATAAGAATAGGAATAAAGAGATTACAGACGAGAGAGATAATATAAAGATTAAAAAAGACAATAAAGATAGTTTTAATAATATTAACAAAACAAAAGATAAAAATATAAATACTAAAGTGAAAGAAGAAACAAAAATTAAAAAAGAATTAAAAGAAAACAATAATAATCATGAAAAACCTTTGAAAATTATACCTTTGGGTGGATTAGATGAAATAGGTAAGAATATTACGGTTTTTGAATATGATGATGAAATAATAATTATTGATTGTGGTATAGGATTTCCAGAGGAAGATATGTTAGGAATAGATATAGTTATTCCTGATTTTACATATTTAGAGAAAAACTTCAATAAGATTAAAGGCCTTGTTATAACTCATGGTCATGAAGACCATATAGGAGCTGTACCATATTTAATTAAGAATATTAATATACCAATATATGCACCAAGATTTGCAGTTGGATTAATAGAAAGTAAATTACAAGAACATAAAATTAAAAACAAGAAAATAATAGAAGTAAATGATAAAACAAAATTAAAATTAGGTAAATATTTTAATATAGAATTTATACATAGTGCACATAGTATTAGAGATTCTCTTATGTTAGCTATTAAGACTCCAGTAGGTACAATTGTTCATACAGGAGATTTTAAGGTAGAATTTTCGCCTGTTGATGGAAAGACTATGGACATTGGTAAAATGGCTAAAATTGGAAATGAAGGAGTCTTAGCATTACTTTCTGATAGTACTAATTCAGAAGTACCAGGATTTACAGTTTCAGAGAAGTCTGTAGGTAAAGTATTTGAAGATATATTTGAAGGTGAAAAAAAGAGAATACTAATTGCAACTTTTTCATCACATGTTGATAGAGTTCAACAGATAATAAATGTTGCAGTTAAAAATAACAGAAAAGTATCAATAAGTGGTAGATCTATGTCTAATATGGTTACTACTGCTAGAAAATTAGGATATTTGAATGTTCCAGATGCTAGTTTTATTGATCTAGAAGTTATTGATAATTATCCAGATGAAGAGGTTGTCATTATTACAACTGGTACACAAGGTGAAACAATGTCTGCATTATCTAGAATGGCTACAGGTCAACATAAGAAAGTAAAAGTTGGTTCAAATGATTTAGTTGTTATTTCAGCAAATCCAATACCTGGAAATGAAGTTAGTGTTTCAAATATTGTTAATTTACTTATGAAATCAGGTGCAGAAGTAATATATTCTGCAAATGAACATTTACATGTTTCAGGACATGCTTGTCAAGAGGAACAAAAACTAATATTATCACTATTTAAACCTAAATTCTTTTTACCAATACATGGTGAATACAGACAATTAATTGCACATAAAAAAACAGCACAATTATTAGGAATAGAATCACATAATATTGTATTAATGCAAAATGGTCATATAACAGAATTATATAAAAATGACATTAAACAAGGTGGAATAGTTCAACATGGTAAAGTTTTTGTTGATGGATTAGGTGTTGGTGATGTAGGAAATGTAGTTTTAAGAGATAGACAACATTTATCTCAAGATGGATTAGTAATTATTGTTGTTACAATGGACTCAACTTCAGGAGAACTAGTAGCAGGTCCAGACATAGTTTCAAGAGGATTTGTATATATTAAAGAATCAGAGGAATTATTACAAGAATTAAAAGATAAAGTTTTAGAAACTATAAGTGAAACAAAATCTAGAGATTGGACAACTTTAAAAGGTTCAATTAGGTCAGCAGTTCTAAAATTTGTATATAGGAAAACAGAAAGAAATCCTATGGTATTACCAATAATAGTGGAGGTATAGATGGAAAGACAAGAAAAAATAGCTAATTTAATATTTCCTGATGTTAAAGATATTGAATTTTATATAAAGAAATATCCTAAAAGAGAATTAAAAGAAGATGCAATAGTTACAAGATTTGCACCTTCTCCAACTGGTTTTACTCATATTGGTGGAATATATCAATGTGTAATTTTAAGCTTAATTACTAAAAGATCTGAAGGAGTTGCATTTCTTCGTATAGAAGATACTGATCAAGAAAGAGAAATTAAAGATGGAACTATTAAAATATTAAATGATTTAGAATTATTTAATATTAAATTTGATGAAGGTAATATTAATGAAGAAGAATATATAGGAAATTATGGTCCATATAAACAAAGTGAAAGAAAAGAAATATATAAGGCTTTTGCTAAACACTTAATTAAAACTGGTAAAGCATATCCGTGTTTTTTGGCTAAAGAAGAATTAGAAACAATTAGAGAAAATCAAATAAAAGCTAAAGTAAGACCAGGTATTTATGGTAATTTTGCAAAATATAGGGATATGCCGGTAGATTTAGCAATTAAAGCAATAGAAGAAAATAAAGAATATATAATTCGTTTTAAATCACCTGGTAGAGAAAATAATAAAATTAAAATTAAAGATGTTGTTAAAGGTAATCTTGAGATGACTGAAAATGATCAAGATATAGTAATAATAAAATCAGATGGTTTACCTACATATCATTTTGCACATATTGTAGATGATTATTTAATGGGTACAACACATGTAATAAGATCAGATGAATGGTTAGCATCACTTCCAATACATGTTCAACTTTTTCTTGCTTTTGGATTTAGAATACCTAAATATGTACATTATGCACCAATAGAAAAACAAGATGGACAAACAAGAAGAAAGATTTCAAAAAGAAAAGATCCAGAAGCTTCAGCTTTATATTATATTGAAGAAGGCTTTCCAATTGAAGGAATATATGATTATTTGTTAAATATAGGTAATAGTAGTTATGAACAATGGAGAAAGCAGAATCCTAAAAAATCATATTTAGAGTTTAATTTTGAATTAAATAAAATGAGTAAATCAGGTGCTTTATTTGATATGCAGAAATTATTAGATGTATGTAAAATATCTATATCATATTTTACTGCTGAGAAACTATATAATGATGCTCTAATATGGGCTAGAAAATATGATAATGAACTAGAAAAAATATTATCTGAAAACAAGGAGTTTTCTTTAGAAGTATTAAACATTGAAAGAGGTAAGGAAAAGAATCCTAGAAAAGATATTGCTAAAATGTCAGATATAAAAAATGAAATAATATATATGTATGATAATGAATTTAATAAAATAATAAATAAAAAAGAAGATTATGATTATCAAAATATTAAAGATAATGCAGATATAATTGAAATTTTAGAAGAATATTTAAAAATATATGACTATAATGATAATAAAGAAGTATGGTGGGAGAAGATTGGTATACTTTCTGAAAAACTAGGATATTCAAAATCAGTTAAAGATTTTAAAGAAGACCCAACTAAATATAAAGGACATATTGGAGATGTAAGTTCAGTATTAAGAGTTGCGATTACTTCAAGATCTCAAACACCAGATTTATATGAAATTATGCAAGTTTTAAAAACAGATAATATTATAAATAGATTAAATAAGGCAATTAATATTTTACAGTAAAAAGAAAGGAGATTTATGGAAATAATAGTAGTAAAAAACAGAAAAGAATTAGGTGAAGTAGTTTCAGATATATTTGCAGAAGTAATAATTAAGAAGAATTCTGAAGGTAAAGATGCAGTTCTTGGTTTAGCTACAGGTTCAACTCCTATTCCTATTTATGAAGAATTAGTTAAAAGACATAGTGAAGGAAAAATTGATTTTCAAAATACAATAACATTTAATTTAGATGAATATGTAGGTATTGATTACTCAAATGAAAATTCATATCATAAATTTATGGAAACTAATTTATTTAACAATATTAATATAAATAAAGAAAAAACTAATTTTCCTGATGGAAACTCCTCTGATTTAAAACAGGAAGTATCAAGTTATGAGAAGAAAATAAAAGATGCAGGTGGAATAGACTTACAAATATTAGGAATTGGAGAAAATGGGCATATAGCATTTAATGAACCAAGTGAAAACTTAAGTTTAGAAACAAATGTAGTTAATTTAACTGAAAGTACAATACAAGCAAATGCAAGATTTTTTAATAGCCCAGAAGAAGTTCCTAAACAAGCCCTATCCATGGGAATGGGAACAATTCTATCGGCAAATAAAATAGTATTAATTGCAACAGGGCTAAAGAAAAAAGAAGCAGTTAAACATTTAATATTAGATAATCAAATTACTACAAAATGTCCTGCAACACTTTTGAAATTACATAAAGATGTTACAGTAATTGTAGATGAAGAATTATATAATGAAATAAATAAATAACAATAAAAAACAATTACAGAAAATAGATAAAAATGAAGTAGAAAAGAAAAAAAGAGGTATATTATGTTAGACATGAAATTTGTAAGAGAAAATCCTAATATAGTCAAAGAAAATATAAAGAAAAAATATCAGGATAAAAAAATAGAATTAGTTGATAAAGTAATTCAATTAGATGAAGTACTAAGAGAAACTAAAATAAAAGGTGATAATTTAAGACAAAAAAGGAATACTATATCAGATGAAATAGGTGAACTATTTAAATCTGGTAATAAAGTTAAAGCAGAAGAAAAAAAAGAAGAAGTAAATAGTATTAATGAAGAATTAAAGCTAGTTGAAGAGGATGAAAGAAAATTAGAAGAAGATGTTAGAAAAATTTTAATGACTTTACCTAATATTTTGAGAGAAGATGTTCCTAAAGGTATAGATGATTCAGAAAATGTTCAAATTAAAACATTTGGCGAGCCAGTAATAAGAGATTATGTAATACCATATCATATAGATATATTAGAATCTTTAGGTGGAATAGATTTAGATGCAGCTAGAAGAGTTTCTGGACATGGTTTTTATTATTTACAAGGAGATATTGCAAGATTACATTCAGCAATTCTATCATATGCAAGAGATTTTATGATAAATAGAGGTTTTACATATTGTATACCACCATTTATGATTAGAAGAGAAATTGTTGAAGGTGTTTTAAGTTTTGAAGAAATGGATGCAATGATCTATAAAATAGAGGATGAAGACTTATATTTAATTGGAACATCAGAACATTCAATGATTGGTAGATATGTTAATCAATTATTAGAAAAACAAGAAT
>CAZLWI010000022.1:0-11653 GCA_964563525.1 uncultured Lachnospiraceae bacterium
TACAACTTTTGGATCTATTAATACTAGTTTTACATCACTTGGTTTTGTTCTATATATTATACTATTTATTATTGTATTAATACAAACAGATTTACCAGAACCAGTTGAACCTGCAATTAAAATATGTGGCATTTTAGCAATATCTACCATAACATATTCACCTGATGTTGCTTTTCCTAATGTAAATGCTATTTTTGATTTCTCATTTTCAGCTTCTTTTGATTCTAAAACATCTTTAAAAGATACCATTTCTCTTAACTCATTTGGTACTTCTATTCCTACAGCTCTTTTACCTGGTATTGGTGCTTCAATTCTTATTGATTCAGCTGCTAAATTAAGAGCAATATCATCTGCTAGATTAGCAATTTTATTTACTCTTACTCCTTCAGCAGGTATTAACTCATATCTAGTTACTGCTGGGCCGATTGATACATCATCAACTTTGGCAGAAACACCAAAAGTATAAAGTGTTTTTTGTATCTTATTTGCTGTACTTGTAATCATCTTTTTAGAATCAGTAATTGATACAGGTTTTCCAGGTTTTAAGAAACTTAATGAAGGTGGTAAATATTGAAGATCTTCCATAGTTACAATAAAAGGACTTGAGTTTTCTTCTTGTGATATTTCTACTTCTAATGGATCTTTGTTTTCCGGTAATTCCACTTTGTGTGGACTAGGTACAACTACTGGTATATCTTCTATATGGTGTGAATCATTGTCTACTCCCATATCTTGTTTCTTACCAAATAGTCTTTCCATTAAAGAAGTACTATCTTCTTTTTCACTATTTCTACTGTCATCACCTAAATTAATTCTTAATTGACCTTCTAATGCATCTTCCTTTTCTCTTTGTTTTCTTCTTTTTTCTCTCTCTTTTTCTCTTTCTTTATATCTTTTTTCTTTTTCTTTTAATCTATCTTCTCTTGAATCTTTCATATCTTCAATTTTTTCTCTTACAAATATTGTTGGACTTCCTACAAATGCTGTAAATGAAAGTATTATTACTATAACTGCTAAAATTATACCTGCACCTGTTATTCCAAATAGTTTTACAAAAGGAACAGCAATAATTGCTCCTACAACACCACCACCTGTTTTTACTTTACCCATATTATATGCATTTTTAATAATTTCACTTAAATGCTCATTTGTTTTAAAATTTTCTTTAGAAATTTCAAAAATTATTAACATTGCACATAATGCAATAATTATTATAATAAATTGTGTTATTCTAGTTGTATAAGCTTTTTTCTCATCTATAGTTGCTACAATTGCAAGCAAAAATATTCCTGGTGGAAGTATATATTTAACAAGTCCTATAGCACCACCAATAATAGGTGATATAACTTCACCTATATATCCTGATTTTAAGTATATTATTATTCCTGCTACTACTGATAATATTATAAGAATGATAAATACTAAATCTATATTACTTCTATTTTTTCTTTTTCTTCTTGCCAAATATATTTCCTCCAATTGTTAAAAGGGAAGATTATTCCCTATCTAAAGTCACTTCTATTATCTTTTAATGTTTTTAATGCAGAACTTATTACATTTTGACTTTCTACTAATTGATTATTTAAATCATTAATTCTGTTTTCTGCTTCAGATAAAATCTCATCAGTATATGCTTTAGTACCTTCTGTAATTTCTCTGCTTTGTTTTTTAGCTTCTTCAATAATTTGATCCTGTCTTAAATAAGCTTGTTTAGTTATTTCATGCTCATCAATCATTTCAATTATTCTATTTTCCGCTTCTTTAACAATATCTTCAGCTTCTTTATTAGCTTCTTGTAGTATTCTAGTTCTCTCTTCTTTAATCCATTTAGCCTGTTTCATCTCATCAGGCATTTTTCTTTTAATTTCTTCTAATATTTGGGCTAGAATTTCTACATCTACTATTTTCTTTACTGAAAATGGTATAGATCTACCTTCTTCTATTAAATTTTCCATTTCTGTAAGTAGTTCAAATACTTCCATCATTACCTCTTTTATGCTTTAAAAATATTACATAAGGTCTGCCATATTTTCTTTTATCTATTATTATATAGTTTTCAAATTCTTCTATATTAATTTCTGTTTCATATATTATTAATCCTGTAGATTTAATAATATTCTTTTCGTGAATTATATTTAGTATTTTTTCAATATTATATCCATATGGTGGATCTAAAAATATTAAATCAAATTCTTTATCTGTTTTTTCTAAGAAGTCTTCTCCATCAATATGATAAAGAGCTGCACTTTCACCTATTACATTTTTAGTTTTTTCAATATTTTGTTTAATGATATTAATTGATTCTCTATCATTGTCACAAAAAGTTACAAAAGAAACGCCTCTACTTAATGATTCTAATCCTAATGCTCCTGAGCCTCCAAAAAGATCTAATACTTCTGCTCCTAATATTTTGTCTGATATTATACTAAATAACGCTTCTTTTACTCTATCTGCTGTTGGTCTTGTTGTATTTCCTTTTTTTGTAAATAGTTTAGTGCCCTTGCCTTTTCCTGCAATTATTCGCATATTTTTCCTCTATTTGATAAACCCATTTTATATTATAATGGCTATAAGTCAATAATATTAATAGAAATGTAACTTATAATTAACTATTTCAACATTAAAAGATATTTTTGTAATACTTTATATTTATTCAAGTAACAAATATAAAGATTTGTAATATATCATTAATTATAAGAATGTAATAAAAAAATAAATTAGTTTTTTAATATTTTACTTAAATCTATATATTTTTTAAAAATACCATGATAAAATTTATATATAGATATATTGAAGGGAGATATACTATGGAAGATGAAAAAAATTAAATACTGATGAAATAAAAAAATTAAAAACAAAAAATAAATTTCTTATAATAACACTTACAGTATTAGCTTTAACATTGCTTGCAATTGGCGGATATTTTTTAACTACAAAAGTAATATTAAATAAAGATACTGTTTCAAATAAGCAAAACGAAACATCACAAACAAAAAATGGAGAGAAAGTTACAACTCCAAATAAAGATAAACAACCAGATAAAATTACTCCTCCTACTCCTCAAAAAAACAATATTCAAAACATAAAATTAGATAAAGTAAAAGTAAACACTACTTTAAAAAATGATCCTCTTGGATTTATTTTCTTGATCTTTACTGATTTTTTAGCACAACAAGATAAGGGATATGATATGGTTGAAAATACAATTTCTGATTTTGATCTTGTAACTTGGGATAGTTCGCTAAATTATGCTATATGTACAATTAAATATATTAAAGTAGATGGACAAAATATAATTAAATCAATTGTATTTACTAAAAAATAATAATTTAATACATAATTCATTTATACAAATTATTAAATAAGTGCTAGATAATAAAAAGGTAACCTCATTTTCGAGGTTACTTTTTATTATATTATTCTATTAATTTTTTAGATCTATTTTATTTAGAATTTAATATATAGTATTTATCTCAATTATATTAGTCCTTTACTCATCTAATCTTTTATACTCTACTTCTTCCATTGTTCCATTATTATTAACAAGTTCAGTTATTTTCTTTTCTGCTTTATCTAAAGTTTCATTACATTTCTTAGATATTTTCATTCCTTCTTCATATTTTTTAACTGATTCTTCTAATGATAAATCACCTTTTTCTAATTCATTAGCAATTTTATTTAATTCTTCTAATTCTTGTTCAAAGCTTTTATCTTTCTTTTCTGCCATTTTATACCTCTTTATTTTTTATTAATTTCTAAAATACATTTACAATTTCTTTTTTAGCTATATTAACATCATATCTGCTTTTTAATCTTGTTGTTGCTTTATCTCTAACTTCTACTGTATAAACACTTTCTGATTTTTTTCTACTAATTGAAAAATATACATCTGTACTTTCTGGTTCTTCTCCACCATACCATTCTTTTTTAACTACTGAAATAGCTAAGTTTTCTCTTTCTTTTTCTGTTTTAATTGTTTCAGTTGTTGTTGGTTTAGTGCTTGGTTTTGTATCATCAACTGTTTTGTCTACTAATTTAAAAGATGTCTCATCTTCTTTCTTAGTAAATACTTCTTTCTCTTCTTTAGGATCCTCTTGTTCTATATCTGATTTAGTACTAGCTTGTTGTTTTTCTTCTTGTTTTTTTTCTTCTGATATTTTGAAGTTTTTTAATAGCTCACCATTCATAATTGAATTACCAATTAAAACTCCTAAACCTATTAAAACTATTATTACTATAAATGTTAAAAATGTATTCTTACCTTTTCTACTTTTTCTTCTCGCCATATTACACCTCTACTTTATTTCTGCTTTCTTTTTATCTTCTTTAAATCTAATATCTATTAAATCACCTTTTTTAAGTTTTTTTGCTTCTTTAATTATATGTCCATCTTTTTCAATTATAACATATCCTCTTTCTAATATATTTAAAGGATTAACTAATTCTAATTTACTATTAATTCTCTCTAATTCATTTTTATTATTTAATATTTTTAAATTAATATTATTAATTAATAATTGATTTATGCTATCTATTCTTAATCTTAATTCATTAATATTACTTAGTGGACTTTTTAGTTTATTAGTTGATGAGATATATTGTAATTTTAAGTTTTCTAATTTTCTTAAAAGTGCTTGTCTTAATCTATTATTATATATTTCTATACCAGATTTAATATCTAAAATATTAGGAACTGCAAGTTCTGCTGCTGCAGATGGAGTTGGTGCTCTCAAGTCAGCAACAAAATCAGCTATTGTATAATCTGTATCATGTCCTACTGCAGAGATTATTGGTATTTCTGATTCAAATATTGTACGTGCTAATATTTCTTCATTAAAAGGCCATAAATCTTCTAAAGATCCACCACCTCTTCCTATAATGAGTACATCTGCTAATTTATTTTTATTCATATATTTAATGGCTCTAGCTATTTTTTCTCCTGCTCCATCACCTTGAACAGGTACGGGTAATAATCTAATATATACTCCTGGATTTCGTCTTGTAGCGACATTTATTATATCTTTAATAACTGAACCTGTATTAGATGTAAGTACACCTATAACTTTAGGCATAAATGGTATTTCTTTTTTATGTTCTTTTTTAAAAAGTCCTTCTTTATCTAATTTCTTTTTTAATTCTTCAAATTTTTGATAAAGATCACCTATTCCAGATTTCTTTATAGCTTGAACATAAATTTGATATGCTCCACTCTGAGGATATACAGATATCTTTCCGAAGTACTATAACTTTTTCACCATCTTTAGGTTCAAAATCTAAATTATATGTATTAAATTTAAACATTACGCATTTTATTACTGCATTCTCATCTTTTAATGTAAAATATAGATGACCAGAAAAATGTCTTTTATAGTTTGAGATCTCACCTTCAACCAAAACAGATTGAAGATATTCATCTTCTTCAAATTTTGTTTTAATATATTCTGTTAATTCTGTTACACTCTTAGGTTTAATTTCTACTTCTTCCATTTACTTTCTATCTTTTGCTTTTATTTTTTATTGTTCTAAACCTTCGTCTTTAACAACACTTGCTAATATTCCATTTACAAATTTCGCAGAATTATCTGTACCATATTTTTTAGCTAATTCTACAGCCTCATTTATTACTACTTTATATGGTAATTTTTCATATATCATCTCTGTTATTGCTAAAAAAAGTATCGCTAAATCTATTCTTGCAATTCTACTCATTTCCCAATCTGATTTTAAATTCTTTTTTATTGTTTCAAAAATATAGTTATAATGATCTTGAAGAATATATACTGTTTTATATATTTCTTCTCCTACTTCTTTGTCTATTTCATTAACATCAAAATATCTATCTAAATCAGCTTGTTTTATAATATTATCTTCTTTAAAGAAAAATGTAGAGAATATATATTTAAATGTTAATTCTCTAATTTCTGTCTTACTTAACATTATTTTTTACCTTTTTTCTCTTTATTGTCTTTTGGTTCTTTAGTTTTATTTTCATTTGGTTTTACTGTTTCTTTTGTTTTAGAAGTCTCTTTTACTTTTTTTACTTCTGCTTTAACTTGAAGTTTTTCTTTTTCAAGTTCCAATTTTTCTTTCTCTAATTCTAGTCTCTCTTTTTCTTTTTGCTTTTCCTTTTCTTCTTCTAGTTCTTTTTCTTCTAATTTCTTTTCTGGACTTGTTTTATTTGATATTTTTTCAATATTTACATTAATTTCGCTAACTTCTAAATCTGAAGCTTGTTTAATTGCTGTTTTAATATCTTCTTGCATCCTTATAGTTACATCTTTTATAACAGCATCTTGATAAACAATAGCATTAATATTTACTACTATCTCATTATTTTCATCTAAATGTATTTTTGAAGAAATACTTTCTGTTCCTTGTATTTGTTTCGAGATATCTCTTACTAAATTCTCTAATGTATCTCTAGAAATTAATAGTTTCCCATTATTGTTTTCTAATAATATTCCATCTATTTTATCTTTCTTTGTTCTTGATTGGAACAAAAATCCTTTAATAGCAAATATAAGAAATATTACTAATACAACTAATATTAATATAGCTATATCCCTATCTTCTGATATTGCTTTATATACTATTTTAGGTGTATTCTCTAATATATTTCTCGTGTTAAATAAATCAAATACTAGTAGTGTTGAAAAAACAACAATTGCTAATAATATTAAAGAAAACAACCAAAGTATAAATTTATCAAATTTTTTCATTATTCATCCTCCTTAGGATTATTATCTATTATTACATCATCTTTAGTAGTTTTATTATCTTTTTTCACATCCATATTAATTCCTTGAACATGAACATTTACTTCTCTAACTTCTAATCCTGTCATAGCTTCAACTGATTTTTTTACTCTAGTTTGAATCTCAAAAGCAACTTCAGGTATTCTTGTTCCAAAATCTACAATAATATTTGCATCAATTCTACATTTGTTTTCTTTTATATCTACTTTAATGCCCTTACCTTCTTTGTTTTTTGTTTTAAAAGCTTCAGCAATATTATCAAAAAATCCTGTTATTCTATTTGCTCCTATAACTTCTGAAATTGCTACTCCTGCTATTGTTGCTACTACATCAGAAGATATTTCTAAATCATCTTGAATTTGATCTTCTGGTTTTATTTCTTTTTCTTCAACTTTCTCACTCTTTTTCTTAGACATTAGAACCTCCTAATTATATTTAGTATATCAATTTATTATATAAAATACAATAAAAATTTTACTATAAATAATCTAGATTTTTAGTTTATTCAAGAATATTACACATATTTTTTACATTTACATATCCTGTTTTTTAGAGTATAATCAAATTGAAAATATTTATAAAGGTGGTTTTTATGGAAAGATCTAAATTAATTATAATTGAAGGACCTCAAGGTGTAGGTAAATCAGGATTAACTACATATTTAAGAGAAGTTCTTCCATCATGTGATTTATACAGATTAAGTGGCATTAAAGATAAAACGACTACAGGTTTAGAAAAGAGTAAAAAAAGATATTATTCTTTAATGGCATATTTAAAAGAACAAGAAGGTTTAGGTTTAAATGAAGTTTTTGATAGGACATTCCCTTCTGATCATGTGTATGCAAATCTTGGTTATAAAGAATATGATTTCACTGAAGCTTTTTATGAAATTACAGAATTGCTAAATGATTTAAATTTTGATATCTACTATTTTTCTCTTTATTTAGAAAATATTGAACTATTTAAAGAAAGATTGCAAAGAGATGATAAACATCAATATCAAGAAACAAATTTAGAGAATAGTTTAAATCAACAAAGAGAATACAAAAAAGTTGCTGAATATTTTAAAACATTTGATAATATCAAAGTATTTGAAATACCTACAGATGATTTTGTTGAAGCATATAAGGAAATAGATGAAATACTTGGAATAGAAAAATAATATTAAACATAAATAAAACAAAGAGCTAATTTTACTTTAGCTCTTTTTATATTTTAACAACATTTAAGTCTTCTTTTATTGGTGCCGATGGTGGGACTTGAACCCACACACCTTTTAAAGATAACAGATTTTGAGTCTGCCCCGTCTACCAGTTCCAGCACATCGGCTTTATTTATTCCCTCCATGTTTATTAATATCTGTTATACTTCTAGATACAGTATGTTCGATTTTTTCCCATGTTCTAGTTGGTTTAAACATACATTTAACATTTATTAACATCCAACTAAACATAAATATTGGAAATCCTATTATTCCCTTCCATAGTTTAATAAATGATTTTTTCTCAATTATTACTGTAAGAATAGCTCCTAATAATGGCATAACAAATACAGTAAATAGATATAATGACATATTAATAATTAAATCAGTTAATCCCATTTGACCTACAAAATATAGGACAAGATTTGTAATAACTAATAATATAGCTATTAAGAACATTGGTACACCTAATATATAAAGTAATGTATCAAAATTGGCCATTGTTTTCCACTTCAATGTTGCTTTTACTAAATCACCTGTATATCTTCTTAAACATTGTAAATGTCCTGTTGTCCATCTTTCTCTTTGAGTCCAACTTTGCATAAATTTAACAGGTTGCTCATCATAAACAATAGCTTTTCTTTGCCATCCTAACTTTTGTCCTTCCATTACTGTTAATAATGAATATTCTATATCTTCTGTTAATGTTCTAGTATTCCATCCCTTTTCTCTTACTAAATCCATGTCTACCATAAATGCAGTACCATTAATAAGTGGTGTTAATCCCATATTATATCTAGCTAAATGATAAAATCTATGCATCATCCAATAGAATATTGCATATCCTCCAGATATCCATGAATCTGTTGGATTCTTTATATCTCTATATCCTTGTACAACTTTTTCACCCTGACATAAAGATTTATTCATAGCATTCAAAAATTCTGCATCAACTATATTATCAGCATCAAATATTATCATTGCATCATAAGTTGTGTTAAAATTTGGAACAATTTGAGTTAAAAACCAATTTAATGCATGTCCTTTAGTTTTTTTAGTTGGATCATTTCTTTCATAAACTTTTGCACCATGGTCTTTTGCAATATCTTTAGTATTATCTGTACAGTTATCTGCAATAACATATACATCATATAATTCTTTTGGATAATTTAATTTATTAGTAGAATCTACAAGATTACCTATAACTGTTGATTCATTATGTGCAGGTATTATTATCATAAATTTATGTTTTTTATCTTTTATTAAAGGTTTTTCTTTTAATTTTATAAGAGCACCAATACTAATAACTAACTGATATAACCAAAATATATTAGTTATAACAATTAAAGTTATTTGCACTATTTCTAATATTTTAATAAATACAGCCATTTTTACTCCTATATTAAATCTACTATTATTATAGCAAAATAAGGGCATTTTATCAATTTGTTTTTGTCTTTAAGTCTAAATATTATAAGGATTAAGATCAATAATTATATTACTACCTTTTGGTGTTTTAATAAATTGTGTAGCTTTATCTAACCAATAAGATATTTCGTTAGTAAAATTTGTCTTAATAATCATCTTCCATCTATATTTGTTTTGTAATTTATTTACTCTGTATACTTGTGGAATAAATATTTGAGTTTCTTTATCTATTTTAGTATGTTCTAATACTTTATATATATCACTAATAACTTTTTTTGCTTCACTATTAGTGTCTGCTATTACAGATATAACAATAATGTCGTTAAATGGTGGATATTTAAGCATCTTTCGTATTGCAATCTCTGAATTATAAAATTCTTTATAATCTTGTTTTTTAGCAAGCTCAATAATATAGTTATCTGGATTAAATGTTTGAATAATTGCTTTACCAAAATTATTTTCATCTCTTCCTGCTCTTCCAATAATTTGAACTAATGTTTGAAAAGCATTTTCACTTGCTCTATAATTCTCTGCATTAATCATATTATCTGCTAATACTACAGCTGATAATTTAACATTAGGAAAGTCATGACCTTTTGTTACCATCTGTGTTCCTATTAATACATCAATATTCTTAGTCCTAAATTCTTCTAATATTTTTCCATGTGATTCTCTTTGTTTAACAGTATCAAAATCTAATCTAATAGTTGTTAAATTGTTTACTTCTTTTTTTAACATCTCTTCAAATTGTTGTATTCCAATACCTATTTGTTTTAATTTTTCTGAACATTTAGGACATTTTAAAGGTACTTGCATTTGAAATCCACAATAATGACATTTTAAAATATTATCATCTCTGTGATATCTTAAATTAATATTACATCTTTTACAAAGTATACTATCTCCACAGTCTTCACATATTAAAAGTCTTGAATATCCTCTTTTATTCAAAAATACTATACTTTGTTTACCATCTTTTTTGTTTTGTATTAATTCATTTTTTAATTGATTAGATAATAGATTTCTTGATTTTCTTAAATCAACTATTTCTACTTCTGGTAATTTAGCATTTGTAGCTCTTTTATTTAATTCTAATAATTCTATTCTACCTTCCTCTGTTTTATAATATGTTTCAATAAGAGGTGTTGCAGAACCAAGTAGTAAAATGGCATCTTCTGTTTTAGTAAAATATCTAGCTATTTCTGTTGCATGATATCTAGGAGACATTTCTGATCTATATGATGAATCATGTTCTTCATCTATTATTATTATTCCTAAATTACTAATTGGAGCAAAAACTGCAGATCTTGTACCAATAACAATTTTAGCTTCACCTCTATCAATTCTAATCCATTCTTCAAATCTTTCTCTATCTGTTAGTCTACTATGTAATATTGATAAATTTTGAGTTCCAAATCTAGATATAAATCTATTAATCATTTGAGGTGTTAATCCTATTTCAGGTACTAAAAGTATAGCTGTTTTGTTTAGTTTTAAAGTCTCTTCTATTATTTGTAAATATACTTCTGTTTTACCAGAACCTGTTATTCCATGTAATAAATATTCTTTATATTTGTTTTCTTTTAAACTTGATAATATTTTTGTAAAAGCTACTTTTTGATCAGAATTTAATTTCTTTTTTTCATCTTTAGATTTTTCTTTAAAACTATATCCTTCTAATTCTCTTTCTCTAAATACTCTTTCAATTATTCCATTTTTTATCATTGTATTTAAAACAGCTTGAGTAATTCCTGTAGCATTAATTAAATCTTCTTCTAAAATCTCAAATGCTTTTTTACTATTTATTTTTAATTTATCTTTTTCTTTTCTATTTTTATTTATACTTTTAAAATATTCTCTTGCATAATCTAATACTAATTCTTGTTTTTCTGTTATTCTTATTTTCTTATTTTCTATTTTTTGTTTTTCTTTTAAATATTTTTCTAAATCTTCATTACTTAAATATTTAAATACAATATATTTATCTTCTAATTCTTTCATTATTACATCAGCAGATTTCCTATATCCTGGATTTAACATTAGTTTAATAGCTGATGATAAATTACAAAAATATCTTTTGGACATTATTTTAGCAAGCCTTATTCTGTTTTCTGACAATAACTCACCTGTTAATACTTCTAAAATTTCTTTACATTCATATTCTGATTCATTCATTATGTCTATGACAAAGGCATCTCTTTTAGAATTACCTCGACCAAAAGGAATAAAAACTCTTGATCCTAAAACCACTTTATCTTTTA
This sequence comes from uncultured Lachnospiraceae bacterium, assembly GCA_964563525.1. Taxonomy (GTDB): domain Bacteria; phylum Bacillota; class Clostridia; order TANB77; family CAG-508; genus CAZCCM01. The sequence goes on from CAZLWI010000022.1 coordinate 11,646, forward strand.
AATTTTGT
>CAZLWI010000023.1:0-11496 GCA_964563525.1 uncultured Lachnospiraceae bacterium
TCTACTGCTACTTTTCTTGATATTCTACTTGCTAATGCTAATTTTTGATTAAACTTATGTCTTCCAACTTTAGATAAATCATATCTTCTATCATTAAATAATAATTGTGTAAATAAATTCTTTGCAGCATCATATGTTGGTAATTCACCAGGTCTTAATTTCTTATATATTTCAATTAAGGCTTCTGGTTCTGTTTTAATTGTATCTTTAGCTAATGTTGTAATAATTTTTTCATGATCACCAAACATTTTTAGTATTTCATTATCATCTTCAACACCTAATGCTCTAATTAAAGTAGTGATAGGTATTTTTCTTGTTCTATCTACTCTTGCATAAACTGTATCAAAAACATCTGTTTCTAATTCAATCCATGCACCTCTGATTGGCATAATTGTTGATGAATAAATTTTCTTTCCTCTATATCTATATGGTGCAGCTTCTTGAACAAAATATGAACCTGGAGATCTAACTAATTGTGAAACAATTACTCTTTCAGCTCCATTGATTATAAATGTTCCATTTTCTGTCATAACAGGAAAATCACCAAAGAATATATCTTGTTCTTTGATTTCACCAGTTTCTTGATCAATTAATCTAACACTAACAATTAATCTTTTAGAATATGTAGCATTTCTAGCTTTTGTTTCTTGGATATTGTATTTTGTACTATCTTCGAAATGATAGTCAAAAAATTCTAACATTAAAGTACCAGTATGATTAGTTATAGGAGAAACATCCTTTAACACCTCACCTAGTCCTTTTTCGTAGAACCATTGATATGAGTCTTTTTGTACTTTTAATAGATCAGGTATATCCATGAAGTCCCCAATCTTACAAAAACTATATCTTGTTCCACCTTCGTGGTTCATTGGTATTAAACCAAGTTTAGATATAGCTTCTTTCTTTAACTCTTCTGTTTTTTTGATATTCAATTTTTCCTCCTAAAAAAAGATTTAGGCATCTAATTTTAAAAGTCCTTCTTAGAATAGAGGTTGTTACTTAAAAATATATTTTCTGCCTTTAAAATATACTTTTAAATAGTTCCACTCTATCTAATTCCTCTTCTAAAACAAGTAATGTAACAACAAACAAAAGGCAAACTATATTTACCTTTTTGTTATTTTCTTGATATATACGGTGTTTCTTCGTACATACATCTCCAAATCGACATTACATGAAAATATTATAGCATAGAGATAAGTATTATGTCAAATAAAACCTGTATATTTTTATTCAATTTTAATTTATTTGTTAATTATCTACTAATTAGTTAAAAATAATGCAATTCCTGCTATTGCTTGAGTATATATTAATACACATAATGTAATTGAAATTAGTGATAATATAAATCCTGTTTTAGCAAATTTTGATCCTGTTTTCTTGGAACATATTATTCCTCTTACTAATGCATATATTGATAATGGTAGGCAAATATACCAAAATAAGACGGTAAATATTGATATTATACCTATTATCATTGAATCTATTCCAAATATGTTTTTCTTTTTTTCCATTTATACCTCAATTCTTATTCATCTTAATTTATTATTTTTTTGTATATGTTTTACCTATTTCAGTTTTGTTTATTGTTTCTTTTATTAAATCTATATTAGATATAAATCTTAAAGTATTTAATTCATTTATTTTTAATACTTCTTCTGACACAGTAATTAGGTTACTGTCTATATATAATCCTCTTAAAGGATTTCTTTTAGCAACTCTTGGATAAATATCTTTATTAGAATCTGATTTATTTTCTGTTGTATTTGAATCATGAGTAATTATTCCTTTATATTTAAATCCATCTTCTGTAATATTATATACTATATATCCTTCTTTAACTTTTTCATTTACTACAATTTTACTTAAATTTTTATCTATTTTTTTATTATTACTATTTGGTGACCAAAAATTTGTTTGTCCCATATTATTAATTGGTATTGCAATTAAATTCTTCTCTTTAGAGAATAATAGTGCTTTAGGATTCTTATTTATTTGTGAATCTGTTAAAGAATCTCCAAAATATACTACATTTTTTTCAACTGGATTTTTTATGTTTGAAATATCGAACATTGTCATCTTCATTCCATTAAATGTAATATTTTCTCTAATAGGTTTACCAAACTCATCTTTAATAATATCTTCCTCTGTTGCCATACCTATTCCTACAATATGATTTTCATCATATGGATGAAGATAATTTGAAAAACCTGGTATTTTTAATTCTCCCATAATTTTAGGATCTCTTGGATTACTTAAGTCTATTGCATATAGTGGATCTACTTTCTTATATGTAACAAAATATGCTCTATCTCCAATAAATCTTACAGATTTATTATCTTCTCCTTTCGCAACTGAACCTGTATTACCTATTTCTTTTAAATCTTTATCTAATACTACTATTCTTGTACCTTGATAATCATTTACTGCTATTCTCAAATTGCCATCTTTTTCATCACATGAATATTGATTTAAAATATTTCCTTTAATTTTAGTAATTTCTTTAAACTCAATATCACCATCTTTTGTGAAGGCATATTTAGAAATTGTAGTATTTTTATAATCTCTTCTGAAATTAGTACTTGTATTATCAACATCTATTAATCCAAAAATACCTTTAAACCCAAGAATTTTCTTAATTTCTGGCCATATAGGGTTATTATTTTCATAATCCCAATATTTTGTATCTAAAAGATAAATATTATTATGTGATATATATGCAGTATTTAAATCAACTAAATATGTCTTTATACTTACATCTTTACTTGGAGTATTTAAATCTAAACTCACAAAAGTTGTAGTATTATTAGTTTTTTTAGATTTTAAATATTTAATATTATCAAAAGGAATTTGTTTTTGTTTGAAATCTTCTGTATATTCTCTGAAATATCTAATACTTTCTTTATCATATAATGTTTTTTTAGCAAATACATATATCTTATTATCTATCATTCTTGAAGTATTATATTCTGAATTAATAAGAATACTTTTATCTTTAGAAGGTTTCTCTTTATTTGAAATATCATATACTTCTATTAATGTTTTTTCTTGATCAATCGGAGAATTTATTGGTTTCATAGATATAATTAACAATTTGTTTTTATTAATCAAAATATCAGTTGGAGTTGTAGATTCTCCTGAAGTAATTTTAGTCATGACTTTTGGATTATTAATATCCATTACATTTGTAATAACTACAGAATTTCCTGAAATTGAATAAACATATCCACCATCTGTTTTTACCACATCTGCTTCGTCTATATTTTCAACTTGAATATTTGTTTTTGAATAATCAGATGAAGGTCCACCTGAAATATTTTCTTTGGTTGGACCAGATGAATCTACTGTAGGTACTCCTGGCATAATAGGTCCACCTTCTCTAAAATCCGTTGAATGATAATCTCTATAATATGTAAATTCGTTTAAAAGCAATATTGGTGAAGCAAAAAGATATGCAAATTTTCTATTATTTCTAACTTTAGTTTTTATAATTCTATTAAAATGATTTTCATTTTTAATAGAATATAGTTTGCCTTGCTGCCCCTTATTAATAATATGCATAAAAGTTGGTAAAATTATGGCAATTAATAATAAAATTGGTATAAGTATAAATACTATTTTCTTTAATTTCTTTTTTTCAATTACAATCGTATCTTTATTTGTTTTTTTAATATCTTTAATTTTCTTGTCTTTTTTTTCTACTTTTTCTTTTCCCATAACACTTTCCTTTTAAAATAATTAATAAATTGAAACAGATTCACTGAAAAATATAATAATTTGAAGTATTAAAAAAATTGTACTAATAACAACTCCTATAATTCCTAAAATGAATCCTGTTAATCCCATTTTTGATTGAAATCTTTTTCTTGATCTTATTCCACAAACAATTGCTGTAATTCCATGTATTAAGCCTAAATACCAAATAGAAGCTAAAACAATTGATAATATTCCGCAAAGTAATGCAGCAATATGTTCAATTTCTTTTAAATTCTTATCTGTTTTCTTAATTGACTCTTTTTCTCCCATACTAATTACTCTCTTTCTTTAAAATTTCATCTATCTTATTTTCTTTTTTTAATCTTAAATATTCTAAAACAATTTCTTCTTCATTTAGAGGTATTTCCTTATCTTTAAATTGTTGTGTTCTCTCTTGTCCTTTCCCTAATAATGCAACTATATCACCAGGTTCTGCCATTTCAATTGCTTTAAAAATTGCTATTCGTCTATCATCTTCTATTATATATTTACCCTTTATTTTGTCAATACCAACAGCTATTTCTTTTGAAATTTCAGTTGGATCTTCATCTCTTGGATCTTCAGAAGTTAAAACAGTTATATCTGAATATTCGGCTGATATTCTACCCATTACTGGTCTTTTTTCTCTATCTCTCTGTCCAGATAAGCCCCATAAAGAAATAACTTTTTTATCTTTAGCAATATTCCTAAATATCAATAATGCTTGTTTTAAACTTTCTTCTGTATGTGCATAATCAATAACAATATCAATTCCTAATTCATTTGGAATAAAGTTAAATCTACCAATTAAATCAACTTTTCTTATAGCTTCTTGAATTGTCTCTTCATCTATATTAAACTCTTTTGCAATTGCAACTGCACAAGCAATATTATATACAGCTATTTCACCAGGTAAAGAAGTATTAAAAGTCTTTTTATGCCCATCATATTCCAAGCTAAATTCTGTTCCATCTTTAGTATAATGAATATCTTCTAAATCAATTACTATATCATTTTCTTTACTGCTTCCATATGTAATTATCTTTTTATTTTCTAATAAATCTTTTGCTCTTTTTACATTATTATCATCCATATTTAATACAACAACAGGTGCAAGATTTGCAATCTCAACTTTAGCATCAAAATATGCTTCCATAGTTGGATGTTCTGATTTACTAATATGATCTCTTGAGAAGTTAGTAAAAGTACTATACTCAAAATGCATTCCTATGACTCTATCACCAACTATTGCCTGTGATGATACTTCTAATATTATAATATTTGCTCCTTTTTTTATCATCTCATTCATCATCTCATTAGTTTGAAATGATTCTAAAGTTGTATTATTTATTTCAGTTAAATATTCAGTATTAAAGTATGCCCCCATTGTACCAATAAGACCTACATTATATCCTTTTTTTATTAATATATTTCTTAATATTACTGATGTTGTGGTTTTCCCTTTTGAACCTGTAATTGCAATTACAGGTACTCTTTTTGTAGGATTATTATTTAAATCTCTAGATATATATGCAACTACCTTCTTAATATTTCTAACTCTTATTACTGGTATACTAATATTAGCAATATCAGCCTCTTCTTCAACTAAAGCTGCAATTGCCCCTTTCTCTATTGCCTGTGGTAAATATTTAATACCATCATCATTAAATCCTTTAACAGCAACAAATAAAGAGCCTGTTTCTACTAGACGTGAATCATTTCTAATATTTTTAATTTCAACATCTATTTGGCTCTTTACTTCAATAATATCTTCTTCAATTTCTTTAATTTTTAATATTTCTTCTAATGTCATTTATTCTCCTTTTATTTATCTTCTTTAGTTTCTATTTATCCTCTAATTCTTCTATGTCTTCATTTATTGTATTTTGTTGTTCTTCCAATATTTGATTTTCAACTTCTATTTGATCAAATTTTTGTTTAAATATTCTATCTACTCTAGATTTAGTTTTTTCTTGAGAAGTTATTTCTCCCATATTAGTAATTAATGATGAAGTATTAGATAAATGAATTATAATATCTAACTCTTCTTCAGTTAAAACTACTTCTGGAATTTCAACAAATTTAAGTTTTTGTAAAATACTTGGTTTCTCTTTCTTATGAGTTTCTAATATATTTTCAATATCTCTTATAACTTCTTTATCTCTGGTTTGATTTCTAATTTTTTCTTTAACTATTTCAATTTCGTCCTCATCTAATTTTACAGATAACAAAAACTCACTTTTGATATTTGAAAAAATATAGTCATTAAATGCTCTCTCTTTTAATTTTTCTTCTAATCTTATTGCTTCATTAATATATGAAATAGCTTTATGTTTTTCTTCCCTATATACAGCTATTCTAGCTAATTCATAAAGAACATATGGTCTTAATAGTTTACTATCTAATAATTCTTTAAACTTATCAACAGCTCTTGGTATATTATTCTCTATTAAAATTATTTGTGCTATATAAAAATGTAGTATTTCTTTATCAACTAATTTTAAAGCTTTTTCAAAATATTCTTTTGAAAACTTAAATTCATTAACTCTAGAATATAATATACCTAGCTTATAATAAATTTCATAATCACCTTTTTCATCAAAACATTGTAATGCTTCTTTATATGTTCTTGCTGCATCTTTAAACTTTTCTTGTTCTAAATATATATCTGCTAGAAACAAATATGCTTCTAAAAAGTCAGGTTCTTTAGATAATATATATATTAAACCTTCTTTAGCTTCTTCAATATTACCTAAATCATAAAACATTTCTGTAACTTCTAGAAATAATGAAGGAACTTGTTTTAAATTTATCGCTATAATATATTCATTTAAAGCTTTTCTAATTCCACCTTCTTCTTTATATATATCACCCAATTTTTTATGTAATGCATAAGAATGAGGTCTCTTTTTCAAAAATTTAAATATTAATTTTTTAGAAAGTTTTTTATTTTTAAATATTAATAATATTTTTATTAAAGCAAGTAATAAGCCTTCTCTAAAATCATATCCTAGCTCTTCTATAAATACCGCTATTGCTGGTAATATAATAGAAATCAAATATGATAATACTCTAATAAAATTACTATGTTGTTTATTAATTAAGTAATTAATTATAAATATAATAATAAATGATAAATATATAAATAAATACACATAAAATTTTCTCTTGTTTTTCTTAATATATTTTATTAATAGATATATAAATAATGCTATAGATAAAACTAAAAATATTATTAATTCAACCACTATATGTTAATCCTTTCTTAAAATTATTTATTTTCAATTTATTTTTGTTTTAAAAATTAAAATTATTGGTTTTTCTTACATAAATTATATTACTATTTTATTTATTAAGCAAGAAATCTAGACATTGAATCTAAAAAGAACAACATCACCTTCTTGCATAATATAATCTTTACCTTCAATTCTTACTTTGCCTTCTTCTTTTGCTTTTACCATTGAACCAATATTTTTTAATATATCAAAAGATATTACTTCAGCTTTAATAAAACCTTTTTGGATATCTGTGTGAATCTTACCAGCTGCTTCTGGTGCTTTAGTGTTTTTCTTAATAGTCCAAGCTCTAGTCTCTTCTTCTCCCGAAGTTAAAAATGACATAAGACCTAATAATGAATAACTTGATTTAATAAGTTTATCTAATCCTGATTCTTCAATTCCTAAAGCTTCTAACATTTCCTTTTTATCTTCTTTATTGTTTAATTCAGATATTTCTTCTTCAATTTTTACAGATAATATAATTGCTTCTGAAGTTTCAGTTTTAGCTAATTCTTCTACTTTTTTAGTATGTTCATTTCCTAATATATCTTCTTCATTTACATTACACAAATATATTAATGGCTTATTTGTTAAGAAGAAAGCTTCTTTAATAACTTCCTTTTCATCATTATCTAAATCCATGTTTCTAACAGGTATACCTTCATTTAAATTAACTAATACTTTCTTTAATATTTCTAGTTCATAAAAATATTTTTTATCAGCTTTTGCTTGTCTTTCAACTTTAGAAATTCTATTTTCGGCTGTTGTAATATCTGCATATATTAATTCTAAATTTATAATCTCAATATCTTTTAAAGGATCTACTTTTCCTGTAACATGTACAATATTTGGATTATCAAAACATCTAACTACTTCTATAATTGCATTAACATCTCTAATATGTGATAGAAACTTATTTCCTAATCCCTCTCCTTTTGAAGCTCCTTCTACTAATCCTGCAATATCAACAAATTCAATAATTGCTGGTACAATTTTCTTGCTTTTATTTATTTTTGCAAGTTCTTCTAATCTTTCATCAGGTACATTAACAATCCCTACATTAGGCTCAATAGTACAAAACGGATAATTCTCCATATCTGCACCTGCTCTTGTTAATGAATTAAATAATGTTGACTTACCCACATTAGGTAACCCTACTATACCAATCTTCATATATATTTACTTCCTTCTCTAATACTTAATTTATTCATTTTATTATTATGTTTATTAATAAAGTCTCTAACCCATTTAGGATTAGTTTTAGAATATTCTCTTAAAGCCCATCCTATAGCCTTGTTTATAAAGAACTCATCACTTCCAAAATTATTTATTAATATTTTTTCTAATAATTTCACATCTGTTTTATCTTTTTTACCTAATTGATGAATTATTGATACTCTTCTTATCCAAAAATCTGAATCTATTGACCATTCTAACATTAAATCCTTAAATCTAATATCTGTGTATGAAATATCATCAATTACTCCACTTAAAATATCAATTGAATCCCACCATTGTTTTGATTTCAAATATTTCTTAATTTTATCAATATCTTCATAATTCAAGAACTTATGCATAGCAATTAAATAATCCATTGCAAAATATTGGAATTCTCTATAATCACTTCCCCAAGCTTTGTCTAGAAGAAGCCAGTCTATTTTACCTTTTCTTTTTTCTTCTTTTAAAAACTCTTTATATATTTCTTTTCTTTTAGGACTAGGTATACCATAAAAAGAAAATAAGTCTCTCATATATGCTGACATTTTTTGAGAACTTTCTTTATTACTATTTTCTTCAAAATCTTTTTCTAATTTGTAATACATAATACCTCTATAATTTAGACATTATTCTTTTGTTTATTATACAACAGTAGTCATATCTTTACAATAAAAAAGACTGTATAACTACAGTCTTATATAAGTGGTGAGCCAGGAGGGATTCGAACCCCCGACCTCAGGCTTAGAAGGCATGTGCTCTATCCAGCTGAGCTACTGACCCTTATATTAAATAATATTAACAGATTATGTAAATATTGTCAATGTAATAGCATGTTTTATTGATGCTTTTTATATGATTATCCCAATATTAAAGCAACAATATGTAACATTTTTTCCATTAAGAAAGTAAGTACTGGTATTGTTATTTTAGCTAATATTCCTGACCAAATTAATACTAAAAATATTCCTGTTATTATTAATGGATTTCTTTCTATTTCTTGTTTTATACCTTTAGGTAATATAAGTGCTAAAACCGAAAAACCATCTAATGGTGGTATTGGTAGTAAATTAAAAATTGCTAAACCTAAATTAATTGATATTGTAATAATAATCATTCCTTGAATAATTTCTGAAATATTACCTGTTCCAAAAGATACATTATATTTAATTAGTAAACCATAAATAAAAGTAGTAATAAATGCAAATAGTAAATTAGTAATAGGTCCTGCTATTGCAACTAGAGCTTCACCTATTTTCTTATTTTTTATTTTAGTAAAATTATTAGGATTAATCATAACAGGTTTACCCCATCCTATTCTAACCGTAAATAATGCAACTAATCCCATTAAAGATACATGTTTAAATGGATTTAGTGTAACTCTACCTTGATTTCTTGGTGTTTTATCACCTAATAAGTCTGCTGTTTTAGCATGTGCAAATTCATGTACTGCAATTGCTATAATAAGCCCAGGTATTGCTAATAAAATTGATAAAATTTCATTAGATGATAATGTCAATATATACATTCCTGCAACTATTGCTAATATTATTGCTATCATTCTCTTATTCATTTGATTTCTTTACCTCTTTCTTTTCTACTAAAATATCACCATAAATACTTTCCTGCTTTAAAACTATTCTATCTTTTCTAGCAAGTTCTAGTATTCCAATAAAAGCTGTAATAACTTCAGATTTTGATCTTTCTTTCAAAGAAAACAATTTATTAAAAACAAATTTATTTGTAGTTCTCAAAGTTTTAAATATTTCTCTTACTTTACTAAAAACCGTATATGTAGTTTTACTACTAATTTTTTCAATATCTTCATCTAAAATATTATATAAATATTCTTTCTTTTCTAAAGAAAATTCATAAGCTTCTATTAATTCTTCTATTTCATATTTTCTATCAAATATTAAATTTTTAAGTGCAATCTTATCTGGTCTTTTTTCAATTCTTTTAGAATATTTATTATATCTTTCTCTAAAATTCTCTTGAATAGTCTTATATCTTTTATATTCTAAAATTTGAAGTATTAAATCTTCTTCTGTTAATTCTTCATCTTCTATTAATTGTGGTAATAATTTCTTTGATTTTAAATATATCAAATCAGAAGCCATAACTAAAAACTCAGAAGCTATTTCTAAATCTAATTTCTTCATTTCAGATAAATAGTCTAAATATTGATTAGCAATTTCAGTAATATTTATTTCTGATATTTCTATTTTATTTTGATCTATTAAATAAACAAGTAAATCTAAAGGTCCCTCAAAATTATTAATTTTAATACTATATTTATTAGTATTCTTAATTAAATTATCATCTAATTCTTCTCCATATATTAAATTATTATTTATTGCTAATACTTCTAACATCTATTATATTTTATTGCCCCTCTATTCTTCTTCTAATTTACTTATTGCTATTCTAATATTATCTATTGTATAGCCTTTATTTAATAAATATGAAATATTGATGTCTGCATCTTTATCTTTTCTTTTATTTAAATGTATTAATGCAGACTTAATCTCATATTCTTCTAATGTCTCTTTGTTTTTAGATATATATTCTTGTATTTTAGATTTATCTATACCTTTTTCAAATAACTTATATTCAATCTCTCTAATTGATAAATTCCTTAAAATAATTGATTCTTCAAAATATATTTTATTATATTCATCTTCATTTAAGTAATTATCTTCTTTTAAGAATTCTATAATATTATCTATGTCTTCTTGATTTTCATTAAAAAACTTATCTCTTACTTCTTTCTCTGTCCTTTTTTTATATAATACATATCTTAAGACTTTAGATCTTAATTTATCAAAATTATCATCATATTCAATGTTATTCATCTTTTTTAGATTTTTCTTCTTTTTCTTCTTCTATTTTTTCTTCTTTATTAGAAGATTTACCCGTTTTTTCTTCTTGCATTTTCGCTCTAACTTTAGTTTCTATTTCATCCATAAAGCTTGGATCTTCTTCCATCAATTTTTTGATGTTTTCTCTACCTTGACCAAGTTTTTCATCTTTATAGCTAAACCAAGAACCTGCTTTTTCTATAATATCATATTCTATAGCCATATCTAATATAGAACTTGATTTAGATATTCCTTTTCCATACATTATATCAAATATTGCTTCTTTAAATGGTGGTGCAACTTTGTTTTTAACAACTTTAACTCTAGTTCTATTTCCTACCATTGCTCCATCTTCTTTTAATGTTTCAATTCTTCTAATATCTAATCTTACAGAAGAATAGAATTTA
>CAZLWI010000024.1:0-11145 GCA_964563525.1 uncultured Lachnospiraceae bacterium
TTTTCTTCAACTTTTTTAGATGTAGTTTTCTTCACTTCCACTTTCTTTTCAAGCTTCTTAACTTCTGTTTTCTTAGGAGTTTCTTTTTTAACTATTGGTTTTTTAGTCTCTTTCTTATTTGTTGTTTTGACTGTTTCTTTTTTAGTTGTTTTAGTTGCTGGCTTTTTTTCCTCAACTTTTTTAGATGTAGTTTTCTTCACTTCCACTTTCTTTTCAAGCTTCTTAACTTCTGTTTTCTTAGGAGTTTCTTTTTTGTTTGTTTTAGCTACTGGCTTTTTACTTGTTTCTGTTTTCTTAGGTTTTTCTTCCTTTACAGCCTTTTTTACTTCTTTTTTAGCCTCTACTTTTGTTGTTTTTTTTTCTTTTGTTGTTTCCCCTTTTTTTGCCATATTTATCCCCTTTATTTAATCATTTTCTTTAATATTTCATTTAATCTATTTGCTTTTTCTGTTCGTTCTTCTTCTGTTAGTTTTGTATTTTTTAATTCTTCTAAGATATTATCTCTTTCTATTTTTAATTCATTTAATTCAAATTGTTTTAAAATATCTTTAATTGACTTTTTTAAAATAGATTGATCTATTTGTATGTCTTTAGAATATATTTCTATTATCTTATTTCTTAATTCTTCATCTTCTATATTGTTTATTACTATTTCTTTATTATTCTGTTTCTCTTTAAATATATGTTCAAATATTCTTTTGTTTATATTACTAGATATATTCTTTAAGTCTACATTTTCTTGAATTTCTTTTTTTATCTTATCATCTGAGATATTTTCTAAAAGTATATATATTAAATATTCTTCTCTTTTTTCATCTATCTCCTTTGTTTCTCTTCTTGTATTAAGTTCTTTTTCTTCTAATTCTTTAATTACTTCTTTTTCATATTTTCTTAATTTCTTATCATCTATTTTTTTAATATCTGAATATATTGCTTCTTTAGATATATCATATTTTTTAGATATTCTATCAACATATATTTCTCTAGATACTTCTTCATCAATTTCTGATAATATTTTAGCTATTTCTTTAAAAAACATTATTTTTTCATTAGAAATATTTAAATCAAATTTTTGTCTTAAAATTTTAACTTTAAATTCTACTAATGATATTGATTTAGAAACTCTTTCTAAGAACTTATCTTTACCAAATTTAATAATATATTCATCTGGATCTTTTGCATCTTCAAGTTCTAAAACTCTTAAATCTACACCTGTTTTATTTAAAATATCTAATCCTCTTAGAGCTGCATCTTGTCCTGAAGCATCTGAATCATATGCTATAATTGCTTGTTTAGTAGTTCTAGAAATTAATCTTGCTTGCCTTTCTGTTAAAGCTGTACCTAATGATGCAACTACATTTTTAATTCCTCTTTGATGTAATGAAATTGTATCCATATATCCTTCTGTTATTATTAATTGATCTCTTCCATGTTTTTTAGCTATATTTAATGCATATAGGTGATTACCTTTTGAGTAAACTAAATTCTCATTAGAATTAATATATTTAGCAAGTTTTATTTTATCATCTAATAGTCTGCCACCAAATGCTATAACTGTTCCAGATATATCTGTAATTGGAAACATTAATCTATCTCTAAATCTATCTATATATTTACCATCATCTCTCTTATATACTAATCCTGTTTCTAATATTTCTTTATCTTCATAGCCTTTTTCTTTTAAGAATTTATATAGTCCCATTGTTGAATAACCTATTCTAAATTCTTTTAAAGTCTCTAAATTAATTTTTCTTTTATTAATATAGTCTTGTGCTATTTTAGCATTTGGTTTTAAAAGTTGTGATTGGAAATATTTTGCTGTATCCTCATTAACTGCTTTCATCCTATCTTTTAACTGAGATTGTGGATCTTTGTATTCTCTCTTATCAGGTATCTTAATACCTGATTTATCTGCTAATGTTTTTAAAGCTTCAAAGAAATTCATATTTTCTATCTCTTGAACAAAATGAATAGAATTTCCACCTTTTCTACATCCAAAGCAATGGAATATTTGTTTTTCAGGTGAAACAGAAAATGATGGAGTTTTTTCATTATGAAAAGGACATAATCCAAAATAGTTACGTCCTTTCTTTTTTAAAGGTATATAGCTTGAAACTACATCAACTACATCATTAGCCATTAAAACATCTTCAATTAATCTATCATCAATACTACTCACTATACTATATATATTCTATATATATTTAAAAAACCCTTTATTTTATCAAAAATATTGGGTTCTTATTTATTAATTATATATATAACTGCATTTATTATACTATTGTTACTCCACCTATTCTTTTACTTTGTGATACACCATTTAAATAATCTCTACCACCTGTTAATACAATAATATCTCCTTCTACAATAATATTTTGTTCTTTCATTCTTGATATTACTTTTTCCATCATATTATCTATAATTTCTTCTTTTTCTATTAACATAGGGAATACATTCCAAACTAAACTTAATTTGTTAAATGTTTTCCAGTTATCTGTTACTGCAAATATTGGACTTGCAGGTCCTAAACCTGCTAGCTTTTTAACTGAATTTCCTGTATGTGTATATGCAATTATTAAATCTGCATTTAGTTCTTTAGCTGTATTTGTAACTAAAGCCATTGCATCTTTTTCCATATCAACTCTAGTTATTGGAAGATTTCTAATTCTTCCCCAATAATTTAATTTATTTTCTACTTTCTTACATATATTAGACATTGTTTCAACACATTTAATAGGATATTTACCAACAGCTGTTTCTCCTGATAACATTATTGCACTAGATTTATCATAAACTGCATTTGCAACATCTGATGCTTCAGCTCTTGTTGGTGTTGGATTATGAATCATAGATTCTAACATTTGAGTTGCAACAATTACAGGTTTACCCTTTCTATTACATTTACTAATTATTTCTTTTTGCCATATTGGTACTTCAATAAAAGGTATCTCAACTGCCAAATCTCCTCTTGCAATCATAACTCCATCAGCTACTTCTATTATTTCTTCTAAATTTTCTATTGATTGTTGATTTTCAATTTTAGCAATAATCTCAATTTCATTGCCACCTCTGTCATCTAATACTTTTCTAATTTCTAAAATATCTTCTTTATTTCTAACAAAAGATGCTGCAATATATTCAAACTCTTCTTCAACTGCATAAGTTAAATCATCTATATCTTTAGGACTAAGAGTAGGATTGTTTAAATATATTCCTGGAACATTTACAGATTTTCTATTATTTAATATTCCACCATCTATAACTATACAAATAATATCTGTATTGTCTATGTTTTTTACTTCTAATTCTAAATTTCCATCATCTATTAGTATTCTATTACCAATACTTATATCTTTATATAGTTCAGAATATGAGATAAATGCTTGATTTTTATCTGTTCTAACTTCAGTGTTTTTTAAAACAAACTCTTGACCTTCTACTAATTCAACACCATCTGGATATTCTTCTGCTAATTTACCTGTTCTAATTTCTGGACCCTGTGTATCTAACATTAAAGAGGCTGGTATTCCTAATCTATATCTAATCTCTTTTAATTTATTAACTTTAGACTCATTTTCTACTCTTCCACCATGAGAGAAATTAATTCTTGCAACATTCATACCTGCCTTAAATAGTTCTTCAATTCTATCTTCACTTGCAGGTCCTAAAGTGCAAACTATACTAGTCTTCCTTAAATCTCTAATCATACTTCCTCTTTTCTTTTGTTTTATTTGTTTTTTTCTTATTTATTTAGTTTTTTATTTGTTTTATTATTTATATCTTTTGGATTTGTTTTTCTATTCTTTAGTCTCTTCACTTAAATGATTTTCTATTAATATTTCTATTATTTGACTATATGAATAACCTGATTCTATTAATAATTTCGGATACATACTTATTTTAGTAAATCCAGGTAATGTATTTATCTCATTAAAAATATATCCATCTTTTGTTAAAAAGAAATCTACTCTAGACAAATCTCTACAACCTAATTTTTCAAATATCTTTTTAGCTATGTCTTGTATTTCTTTTTCTAATTTATTTAATTTTCTATCTTTATTTGGATTAAATAGTGATGTTTGCTCTGTACTATCAACATATTTAGATTCGTAAGTATAGAACTCTTCTGCAGGTTTAACTTCACCTAAAACACTTGCTATAACTCTGCCTTTGTCTTCTAAAATAGCACATTCAATTTCTCTACCGATAATCATCTCTTCTATTAGTATTTTACTATCTTCATTAAAAGCAGTTCTTAGAGCTCTAGGTAAATCATCATATTTATCAACTCTAACAACTCCAACTGAAGAGCCTGATCTAGCAGGTTTAACAAAAACAGGATATTTTAAAACTTCTTTAATTTTTTTATCTAAATTTTTTAAATTATCTAAATTAATATTATTTAAAACAAAGTCTTCATCTAATTCTAAACTTATACTTTCAGCCATTTTAATATCATGTCCTAAAAGAAGTTTTTTAGTAAGTCCTTTATCAAAACCTATATATGATGCATAACTATCGCAACCTATATATTTAATATCATTATCTTCAAAGATTTTTTGTATTTGTCCATCTTCTCCAAATTGTCCATGAAGTGCAGGAAATACTAAATCAAAACTTTGCATATATTTAATAGAATCTTTTATTTCATTTTTAATTGTAACTTTATATGGAAAAGATACTTCTTTACCTTCAAATTCTTTTTCTATCTCAAAACTTGCATTTTCTTTATTAAAATATATTATTTCTTTGTCATATTTATCAGGTATATTATTATATATATTAATTCCAGAAATTACAGATACATCATGTTCTGTAGAGCTACTACCTATTAAAACTAAAATTGTTTTCTTTGACATAAATTCTCCTATTTTATTCCATAAATATTTTTTGCATTATTTACTAATATTTCTTTTAAATCTTCTATTTCTATTTCTTTAACTTCTGCTATTTTTTCTACAATATATTTTAAATATTCAGATGAATTCTTCTTACCTCTATGCGGATGTGGTGTTAAATATGGTCCATCAGTTTCAACTAATATTTTATCTAGTGGTACTAAATTGATGCTTTCTTCTGGTTTCGCATTTTGAAATGTAATATTACCTGCAAAAGAAATATAATATCCTAACTTTAGTCCTTCTTTAATTAAGTGTTCATTTAAAGGTGCACAATGAAATATTCCTTTTTTATTTACTTCATTATTCTTTAATATTTCTAATATATCAATTGTTGCTTCTCTTATATGTAGTGCAACTGGTAAATTTAGTCTATTAGCTATTTCTATTTGTTCTATTAATAGTTCTTTTTGTTCTTTCATCGTTGATTTTGTCCAATAATAGTCTAGGCCTATCTCACCTATTCCTACTACTTTAGGATGTTTAGCTAATTCTTCTATTTGGATTAAATCTTCTTTACTATATTCATCTGCTGTATCAGGATGTATTCCAACTAATGCATATATTTGTTCATATTTATCTGCAAGTTCTATAGCTCTTTTTGAAGACTCTAAATCATAACCTGGACATACAAAATATTCTACATTTGAATCAAGCATTTTTTGAAAATTCTCTTCAAATCCTTCTTCATATTTTTCACTATTTAAATGAATATGTGTATCAAAAAACATAAACTATCCTAATGATAATACAGCTGTAGCGACAGACATAGTTCTATTATGTGAAATACTAACATCTATTCTACTTTGATATCTTTTTAAACTTCCTTTATTGAAAACTACTTCTGGTCTACCTTTACTATCAGCTAATATCTCTATATCTTTCCAATCTATTTGGTCATATTCTAATCTCTTAGATAATGCCTTAAATATAGCTTCTTTTGCAGCAAATCTTCCTGCATAAAACTCTGCTTCATTTTTTCTAGTACATAGGGCTATTTCTTTTTCTGTAAATATTCTCTCTAGAAAACCTTTTTCTTTCATCGCTTCTTCAATTCTAGCTATTTCTATAATATCTACTCCAGTATATACATTTTTCATAGATTACCTCCAAATGATAATAGTAATATATTAATAAATGTTAAGACTACAAGTGAAGCTAATGAATAATATATTCCTTTAGAATATTTATAGTATTTATTAATTCTACTTTCTTTGTATATTATATCAACTTTATTTTGTATCTCATTAAATTTATTATTAAGATCAAATATTTCTTTTAATTTATTTGCATACAATACACCTTTATTTTGTAATGTAATTGAATTACTCCAAAATATTCTAGTAAATTGTTTTAAATCTTTTAAAGATTTCTTGTATTTCTTTTGTATAAATAGTTCTCTACCTATTTTCTCTAAAAAGACTTTCTGGAAAATATAGTAAATATATATGTATAGATAAGTTGTTTCATATTCAATAGGTATTTTGGTAAAATTATGAATTTCTATACCTGAAGAAAATAGATTAGATGATAAATTAGTAATACCAATTTTAGAATACTTTAAATCTTCAATAACATCTATTGCAGTATTAATATCACTAAAAGTAGAATTAAATTCTGCTGGTAATAATTCTACATATTTATTAAAAACTGTCTGTATTTCTCTAAAATCAGTTTTTTCATTCCACATTAAATTATCAACACAAAGATAAGAAAAAGTATAAAATTTATCAATACCTGTTGTTTTAATTAGTTCTTCTAGATCTAAGCCTGTTAATTCTTCTATTACTCTTTTAATATCAGATGCTTCTTTAAAATTATCTGACTGTATTTTAATATTCTCATATTTCTTGTATTTTATTATATCTGTAGATAGATCTCTAAATCTATAATTAAAATTAAGGAAATCTGCTAAATTATCTGAATCAATAACTGTTTTAAGTATTAAAAAAGATACTCCTGTTTTTGTTGTAACTATATTAGTTTTATCTATTCTGAAAAATATGCCTTCTTCTTCACCAAGTTTACCTTGTGTATTTTTAGATAAGTCTACATCAAAGACAACCAATTCTTTTTCAGCTAATTTTTTAGCTAGAGAAGAATAATTATCTTTTTTGCCTTCTTCTATTATACTATTTGTTATATTCTCAGAATAATTAAATAATTCTAAAAAGTTTTCATCAAAAAAGGAAAATACCTCTAAATCTTTTACTTTATCGTATTTCTTTAAATTTATTCTATTATCTTTCAATAATTTTCTAAGATATTCTGTATGTTTATTCTCGTTTACAATATATGGCAGAATAAAATATGAATATTGATATTTTATCTTTTGCACTTCTATCCTTTCATCTTTAGTATTTTTTATTCAATAGTATTTGTTTTATTTGCTTCTTTATCTGTTGTTTCTGTTTGTTCTTGATTCGTATCTGTTTGAGTTTCCACTTCTCTTTTTATCTTAACATAGATATTTAATTCTAAATCTTTATGGTAATACCAATCTGCTATAAAATCTATAACTAAGTTTTCTGATAAATCTAATATTGGATCTGTTATTACTGCTCCATTATAGTTTAGGACTCCCCATTTATTATCTTTACTTACAGCAATATATCCATATTTGTTTTGTAATTTAGCATCATCATATATTGGTTCTACAATTACTTTATCTTTATCATTCTTATATCCATATTTTCCTTCTTCATTTTTAAATCTTATTAAATTGTTTTCTGGATATACTTCTTTCTCTGTTTTTTCTTCAAATTGGAAATTATATAATTTAAAATCATCATCTTTATGTATTTCAATTATTCCTTTTTCTATATCAATATTTGATATTATTCCATTAAGCTTAAGTTCTAAATCTACATTATATATATCTGCAACAGAATCATTACTTGCAATATACATTTGTGCTTCAGAATTAAATACAATTGAATTATATTCTTGTTCTAAAAGTTTTTCTTCTGTAATTGATCTTATATTAAATTTATTAGCTAATTTAACAATATATTTATCTACAGATGCTGGAATAATTTGTTGATATTTATATGGAATAATTTCTTTTTTCTTAAAATCAATAACTCCTACTTTGTTTTTTAATTTATTTACTATAATATTTTCTTTAATACTAATAATATCAGCAATATCTCCCTTTATTATTTCTTTACCTTCTTTATTATATATATTAGTTACTTTATTTTTAGTTGCTTTAAAATATTCAACTGAATCTAAATTAACAATACTATCAAATTGACTTGGTAATATTTCTTTACCTAAATTATTATATAATCCTAATTTCTGATCAAATTGAACTATATATGGAGTATTTTTATCTTCTATCAAAGGTTTAACTGATTTATATAATGCTGGAACAATATATTCACCTATTTCTGTATTAACTATTCCATATTTATCTTTTTCTTTAATTATCAGTCTATTAGGTATATTTTTAATTGTTTTTACTTCATCAAATATAGCTTTAAACTTCTCTGTTCCATCATATGCAACTAATCCTATTTTTCCATCTTTTTTAAATTGTAATAAAGTATTATCATATTCTATTATTCCCTTATTATTATATTCAATTGGTTTTAGATCCTCATAATCTTTTAAAATTAAGTTACCATTTTCATTTAAAACTTTAATACTATATTTATTCTTTTTATAATCTTCAACTTCAGTAATAATGAATACATCTTTTTCTTTATTTGGTATTAATATTAGTTCATTATATTGATTAGGTAGTACCTCTTCACCTGATGCATTAATAACACCATATTTTTTATTATCTTCATTATATGAAACAAAATAATGTTTTATTGGGTTTCTTCTAACTCTATATACTTGTCCTTCATTAATTACATAAACAATTCCAAAAACTAATGCTATTATTGCTAACAATAGCACTATTGTTCCTATAACTTTTTTAAAATTTAATTGTGGCTTTTGTTCTTTATATCTAGAAACTCTACTCATTGAAGATCCTCCTCTTCAGATTTCTTTTTTAAATCTCGAACTGAAGTACCTTTTACATTACTTCCCTCTTTTATCTTATTATATGTAATAGCATTTGTTTCTTCTAGTCTTTCATCATCTTTTTTATCATTTTGTAATGCTTCTTCTTTTTCTCTTTTTATTTCTTTTTCTTCTCTTTCTCTAACTATTTCCTTTAATTCTCTTAATGTTAATATCTCAAGTATCCTAATTTCTTCTTCCATTTCATAACTGTGAATATCTATTACTACATTATTCTTTATTAATATTTTATTAAATTTCTTTCTATCAATATATCCATCATCTTTAATTAAGAAATATATTTCTTCTAAAATATTATCTGATTCTTGTATTTCATCATAAAGTAACAAGTCTTTAAAAACTTCTTCTTTTGTATATATCCTATTTAAGAAATTGTCTTTATCATTAAATAATTCTACTATTTTTTTCTTATCTTTTTCTTGTTTAATTACATACTTTTCTTCTGTTTGTAATCTTGTTTCACCTTCATCTGTAATTAATCTTGATGATTTCATTCTCGCTAATTTTCTTCTTTCATAATCATCAGCTACTATAATTACTATAACTGACATTAATAAATATGGAAAATAGTATAATATATTATTAAAATATGAATAACAGATAAAGAATAGACCAATATTTAATATTGCAATAGTTAAATAAATGACTATTCTACTAAAATTTCTTAATATAGCTATTATTGCCATCATTATTGTTGGTAATATAAATAGCATAATATTATATAGACTAAAATTATATACAATACTAATATTTAATTTTGTTAATATAACGAAGACATATATAAATATTGTGAATACATATGATAATATAGATTCTACTACACCTTTTTTAATTGCTGTATATCCTAATATTCCTCCAATAACTATAACAGGATAAATAATAGATAAATTAAAATATGTTGAAACTAATAATACAGCTATACATAATACTATCGAAAGTCCAATATTTTCTTCCATAGAAAATACTAATTTTTCATCTTCATTTTTCAATACTGCAAGTATATTTACAAATATCTTATACATTGCTAGACATAAAAATACTGCATATATTCCTTCTAAAAATCCAAAAAAAACAAAAGAAAAAATAGATGCAAAAAGAACATAATTTCCTACTTTCTTTCTTTCATTTCTTCCTTCTATTGATTCTAAAGGTCTAATAAATAATACTGGAATTAGAAATAGTATTAAGAATATTAATAATGGTATTAAAGCTTTCCAACCAACAAATAGAACAGTTGATAAAATACTTAAAACAATAGTTGAAGCTAATATTCCACCAGAAGCATAAACTGAAGAAATCATTGCCATTGCACCTATTGGTAAAAATCCTATACCTAATCCTGAAAATATAAATATTATTATATAATATGTAATTAATCTTAATATCTCTAATACTTTTTTCATTAATATCCCTATATTTTTATCTTTTTAGTATATTTATTCTATTACAGTTTTCAATTTTTGTAAATTAAAAAACAAGCAATTAAAGTAAATTAGAATTTATAAAAGAACGAATATATTATTCGTTCTTTTGTTTGTATTATTATATTACTATCTTTAAAATTTCAATAATTAATAATTAAATTATTTCAAAATACTTTGAACTCCCGCCCACCCTCCCGTAAAGCATGAGTCCGTCCAAGCTTCTTTTACTTTATATTCCAATTCCCTTCTGATACCTTTTCAAGCTCCGTTTCAGAGCCTAGATCTAAGACTGCGCGGAAGGCTAGACTAATGCTATCGCTATGGCCAAAGGAATGGAAACGATTGTTCCCATACATACCACTGCTATCCACACTGCGGACACCGAAGTACGAAAAGCTTGAATAAGCGCCCACAAAGCGACTACTTAAATAATATGATTGGCTTTTATGAACAATGTCTTTTAATCTCTGATCTTTATATTCGTAATTGTCTTTATTGCTGTACCAATATGTTTGTACATTCTCTAAGCTTGTAGTTGCTGTTTTTTTAGGCTTAGCATCTTCTGTATAATATTCTGGTTGTTCACTTATTCCTATAGTCCCACCTACTTCTCCTCCATTTATTTTATGTTTGTTTACTGTTGGTAGTTTTTCTTCTTCTATTAATGCTGGATATTGTAAGTTTGATGTTAAATTATTTCGTTCTCCATATTTTATTCCATCACTATTTTTATAAGTTTTATAGTCCCATACACTTAAATCCATATTTCTTTCTATATCTTCTAT
>CAZLWI010000025.1:0-11031 GCA_964563525.1 uncultured Lachnospiraceae bacterium
GGCGACATAGCCAAGTGGTAAGGCACGAGTCTGCAAAACTCTGATCCCCGGTTCAAATCCGGGTGTCGCCTCCAGGAAATTACAAAAACAATATTAAAAGTTTTAAACAAAATATACAAACTATATAATAACGAATATTTTGAAAGGAGTAATAAGTGGACGAAAAAAGGAATGATGAAAAAATCGTAGAAAAAAAGAAATGGCTTAATCTATACAAATGGACTGAAGAAGAAAAAAGAGAAATTAACAAAATACAAATGGGAGTTTTCAGAGGCATTGCTTTATGGGTTGCAGTTGCAGTAATTATATCAGCTATTGTAGGAACAATATTTTTAATCAAAGCAGCAAAATCATATAATGATACACAGAAAAAACTAGAAGAACAAACAAGAGTAAAAGATGCAGAACGAGAATTAGAAAAATATTTAAAGAATCTGTATTAAGTAATCAATAAAACATTAAAAAAGAGTTAAAAAATTAACTCTTTTTTAATTATGAATAAATTAATAATATTTGTTGTAATACTTGTTTGTTTATATACTTATCTCATTTCAATATAATTATATTCAATATTATTTTGATCTAAAATATCTTTTTCTCTATTTGAACAAGAAAATAATATAATTTGTCTATCTTCAATATCAGTAATATATTTAATTGTATTTCTTAATCTTTCTTCATCATAAAAGACAAAAGTTTCATCTAATAATACTGGTATTTTTTCATTAGTTAATTCTTTTAATATACTCATTCTAAGTGCAAAATTTACTTGTTCAATTGTACCTGTACTTAATTTTTCTAATTCTATATATTCACCTGTAGAAAGTTGTACCATTATTTTTTGATCTTCAGATAATACTACACTTTTATATTTACCATCTGTAATATGTTTAGTGATTTGAGATAAATTATTAACAAAACTTGGACTAATACTATCTTGCATCTCATTATATGCACTTTCTAATCCTGATAATACTATTTCATATACTTCATTTAAATCTTCAAGTTCTTCCTTCTCTAATTCTAAGTTATTTAACTTTTCTTCTAATGTCGCTATTTTTTCTGTGTTTTTGCTTACAATATCTTTTTTTGCATCAACTGTTGATAGACTATACATTGTTTTTGTATAATCAGATTCAACTTCTTTTGCTTCTTTTTCTAATTTTTCTAAATCATATTTCAAGATATTATTTAAATAATCATCTTCAACATTGCCACAAAATTCTGCTATTAAATTTTGTTGAAATCTCTTTTCTTCAGTTGTCTTTTGTTTGTCTAATTTAGCTATTTCCTTTTCTTGATTAAGAATTTCTTTTTTAATAATATTTATTTCTTTTTCTAATTCTCTATTTTCTTCAGACTTTTGATTATGATCACTATCTATTTTAATTTTATCTTTAAATGTAACAAATAATATAGCTAAGATTGCAATAATTGGAACAGGTAGAAGAGAATAAATAATCCTTTCGATTAATTCAACCTTAAATACATATTTAAGAATAATAGCTACTAATATTTCTAAAATCACTGCAATAACAGATATTCCTAAATATGTTTTTGAGTTCTTTTTAATTAAAGATTCTTTTTCTATAACATCATGTTTTAATTCTAATTTTTCTCTAATTCCATCTTGCTTTTTTCTAATATTTTCTTTTAATGATTCTAACATCTCTGTACTAGAATCTCCTTTTACTGTATTAGATTTTAATTTCATTAAAAGATCTCTTTTACATTCTAAATTTCTAAATTTCTCTTTTATTTCTTTTTCTTCTTGAGTAATATTACTATTTTCATTAGCTTTTTCTTTAATACTTCTTAATTCTTGTCTAACACTAAAAAGCCTTTTATCTACTTTATTTATAGGCATATTTAATGTTTTGTTTGTACCAACTTCTTCTCGTCTTTTATCTTGTATTTTTTTATATAGGTTTTTATATGAAATATTATCTTCACCAGTTGAAATTAAATTACTTAATTTTTGTACCATCTGACTTTTATCAGTTGAGTTTAACACAACTGAATTTTGCATTGTATATGAAGATAGAGAAAAAGATGCTTTATCTACTCCTGTTTGTTCCTCTAAAAATTTCGAACCTATTTCTTTATCAACACTATATTTCTTAAAAATATCTTGATTAGCTTCATTTAATATACTAATTTTTTTAGTATTAAAATCTCTAAAAACTGTATATGTTTCACCATTATCCAATTTATATTGCATAAATCCTGAAAACTCAGAAGTATCCCAAGGCATGTATCTAACATCATCAGATATTACATCTTTCTTTCTTGTTTTTTGAATACCAAAAAAAATACTATTAAAGAAACCCATAATTGTAGATTTACCAGACTCATTATTACCTTTAATTAAGTTAACACCATCTTTAAATTCATATTCCTTATCTATTAAATTACCAAATCCATTAATTCTAATGCCTCTTATCTTCAAAAGTAATCTCCTTCATTATCTTTATTTTAAATTTTCTTCATTTCTTCTACTACAACTTCAATGGCTTTATATATTAAAGCTTGTTTTTTAGAAATATCTTTAATAAGTTTTTCCTTTTCTTTAATTACATCTGGATCTGTTTCCTTTTGTAATCTTAATCTAATATCTGAAACTGAGTTATCTAATTCTGAAAGTTTCTCTAAATGTCTTTTAACAAAAATACCTTTTAAATTGAACTCTTCAGATACTTTACTTAAATCTTCTGAAATATAGCTTTGATCATATACTTTAATAATATTCTCTTTTTCAATTAATTCTTTTATTTTAATTAGAGTAATTTCAAAGTTTTTTGCACCTACTAATATTAGTTTGATAAAATTCATAGGATTAATTTCCATTGAATTTATTTTATTAATTAATTCTTCTTGTGATAATATCTCACTTATATCTAATTCTATTTCTTCATGTATTCTTCTATCTAATTGTATATAATCTAAAATTAAACTATCACCTAAAAATTCTCCTACTACCATGCCATTTTCTTTATTACCACCAAATTTATATGAAAGTATTGGACCTGGATAAATTATTTTAGAGTTTTTATTAAAATTAGATTTATGAACATGTCCTAGTGCAACATAATCAAATCTTTTTTCTTCTATAATTCTTAAATTCATTGAATTATATGTTAGATCTTCTCTACTACCATATATATCACCATGAATTATTAATATGTTTTTTTTACCATTATTCTTCATTTGAATCCCAGAAATATTAAATGGTTCACTTGTGAAATTAGTAAATCCATAACCATATATATTAACATCATCTTCTTCAATTACTTCAAATTTTGTGAATATATGTACATTTTTAGGAAAATTGTAATTAGCATATACTGAATTTTTAAGATATGGATCATGATTACCAGGTGTAATATATATTTTTGTTTTTGGTATTTCTTCAAAATATTTAATTACAGTATTTATTGTTGATTCTCTAATATAATCATGCTCGTAAAAATCACCTGCTATAAACAGGTATGAAACATTATTTGTTTTAATATAGTCTACTATATCTCTTATTGCCTTTAATTGTTCTACTCTTCTTGAATCACCAAAAGGCCCTACACTCTCAAATTTCATATCTAAATGAGTATCTGCTATATGTATAAACTTCATGTTTTATTATTCCTCTTTTGCTATTTTATCTTCTTCTTCAATCTTTCCAAATAGTTCATCAAATTTAGCTTCTAATTCTTTTTCCAAATCAAATTCTTCCTTGTTTTTAAAACTTGTAATCTTTTTTTCTACTCCTTGTGTTCCTGCATTATTTAATTTTTCAGCTCTCTTATTTTCTATTTGTTCTGTTAAATCCTTATTAACTTCTTCTTGTTCTTCTTCTTTAAAAAGTTCAGCTAATCTTTCATCAACATTTGCTTCACTTTCTTTTGCATTTGGATCAAATATCCTCCATTCACCTCTATCAACTACATATGCATTATGTCTTTCTTTATTAGCTTCTAAAGCATTTAACATACTTTTATCTTCAAACCACATATACTTTTTAGCTTTAATTGGTTTTATTCCACTCTCATAGATAATACAATCTGATTTATCCATTCTCCTTAACTCATCTGGAGTCATTAATGCTCTAGCATAAATATTATCTGAATAAGTTTTAGATTTTGGTTCATCATTTTCACTCTCAGTTCTTGATACACTATCTCTAACAATTGTTTTTTCACCTAAAGCTTTCGAGAAATATTCTAATGTTTTTGAAGAGTTAGAACCTAAAAATAAATGAGTATCACAATTACCAATAATAGTTTCATGGGACTTTTCATATACAGCTTCTAATTGATCTAATGTTTGTAATATTATAGAGAAAGATATTCCTCTACTTCTTGATGTAGATATTTTTTTATCAAAATCTGGTATTCTACCAATATTAACAAACTCATCTAAGAAGAAATATGTCCTTATTGGTAAAGCTCCCCCTTGTTTGTCAGCAAAATCATATAGTGATTGAATCATCTGTGAAAAGAATATTGTTAAAATAAAATCATATGTTCCGTGAGTATCTGATGATATAACATAAAGAACTGTTTTCTTTTGAGCTATATCATTAAAATTTATTGTATTTGTTGATGTTAAAGCTGCTATTCCCTGTGGATCAAATTTACCTAATCTAGATTGTAGTGTTGATAAAATAGAACCAAAAGCTTTTTCTGGTGCTATCTCAACAGATGAATAATTCTTTCTAGCCGGATGTGATGCTGGTAATTCATACATTAAATCAGATAAAATATTGATATCACCTGCAGAATTAGCATTTCTAACAAGTTCAGCTGCTGATGCTAAGTTTTGTTCTTCTTCTGGTCTAGTTGCAATTAAATAATATATTAAAGCTTTTAATAGAAGTTCTGCCATATCATCCCAATATGGATCTTTTGACTCACCACCTTGACCTTTAACTATAGTATGAGCAATTACATCTACATCAGACTCTGCTGATACATTCATTAAAGGATTAAACCCATCACTATTTTCAGGATTAACAAGATTTAAAACTTTTACATCATATCCATTCTGTCTAAAAAATCCTGCTGTTTTATCATATAATTCACCTTTAGGATCTGTATATACATATGAACCATGTAACATTGTAGCATTTGGAGTAACATATGCAGCCGATTTACCAGAACCAGAACCTCCAACTACCAATACATTAACATTACCATGTTTGTCTAAAGGTAAATAATGCTTTTTTGCTAATAATATTCCTTCTGTTTTACTTAATATTTTATATTGTTCACCTCTTGATGCCCAATCACTTGAACCATGTTCAACACCTTGATAAGAACCTGATACTTTTTGTTTAGACATTATTACTATTGTTAAAATTAAAAAAACAAATCCTAATAAACCTAGTACCGAAAAGTACATACTACTATTGCTCTCTTGCAGACAAAAACTTAATGAATTAAAAGGCTTTGCCCAATTTGCCTTATATGTAAAGGAAAAAGCTACTCCAAATTTTTGACTCATTTGTAATGCATGGACAACTGGTGGTATTACTAAAACTGCAAATATCACAAATATTATTATTGCTATTAATAATGTTTTAGAATACATTTTAAAATTTTCTTTCATCTATCTTTCCTTTTCTACAACCGGAATTTCTAGTTTCTTTTCAATAGCTTTTCCAGAGTTTATTAATTCTATATATTTTTCTAAATTAATTCTTTTTACTTCTTCTTTTTTAATGTTTAACTTTAAGAGATCGTCTTCTAATAATAGCTGACTCATTCCAACAGCTATTAATCTTTCTGTATCATTTCTTAACTCAATAGTTAAGTATTTTTTACCTATTTCTAAATTAATTATACCCTTCATTAAACCTTCAGATGTTAAACTTATTTCAGGTTCTACTTCATCACCTGTTTCTAAATCTATTATAAATATTTTTCTTTGTGCTGTTGGAGTATAATATAGTTCTAATGTTTCTTGTTTTTCTGTTTCAATAAATGAAATCTTTGTTGAAACAGATGCCAATTTAAATATATCATCAACAATTGTAGCAATATTAACAAAAACTTGTTCTTTCATAATTGATAAAACAATAATTTCCTTATCTTCATCTGATATTAAAAATTTTCTTTTTGTTCTTTCTCCTAATACTTCATTCTGAGAATGTAGTTTTTCAATTCTATATGTATTAATTTTCATACTTTTATCTTCTTTAATGCTATACATTATTGAAATTCTACCATTTGGATCAATTAAATCAATAGTCTTCATTTCGTTTTCCTATGCCCTTATTTTATTTTTTATTCTTAATTTCTTAATTGTGTTTTTATCTGGTTTTCTAATCTTTATTAGTAATCTCTTATTTACTAGTCTTCTAATTTTATTGTTTTTAATCCTATTATCAGTAATATTATCCATAACAGCTTTTATTGTTGCAAGTACTGGTACACCAAAGAACATTCCCCAAACTCCAAAATATGCTCCACCTAATGTTGTTGCAGATAATACTAGTATTCTACTAACTTTTAGATGTTCTCCTACAATCTTAGGTTGTATAATATTTGCATCTAATTGTTGTAATATTAAAATTACACTTCCTGCAATAATTCCTTGCTTTAATCCCCCAGTAACAATTGTTAATACTATTGCCACGATTCCTGCAGTTAATGCTCCAAAAAATGGTATTAAATTAAATAATCCAATTAAGAAACCAAGTAATACTGCATATTTAACTTTTAATACTAATAATGCAATTATCATTATTACACCTACTACAAATGCATCTATAAATTGTGATGTAATATATCTTCTAAAAATATCATTTGCTTCTTGAAATACTGTTAATATCTTTAAATATGTCTTCTTCTTTGTTCTAGCTTCTAAAAACTTTTTAAAATATATTGTTAAGCTTTCTCTTTCAAATAGCATATATACTGATACTACGAAAGTTATTATTAATTTAATTAATGATTTTACAAATTCAATTGCTTGTGATGTATAACCTAAAACTCTTTCTATGTTAAAATACTGTACAATTTGATTTTGAACATTTTGAGTTGTTAGTTTATCTAATTGTTCAGTTATAATATCTGTTTTAAAACCTGCAAATATTGGTTTCCCTAATATTGTATTAACAAAAGACTTAAATGAATCTAAATATTCAGGCGAATTTTTAACAATTTCAACTATACTACTTAATACTATTGGTATTAAGTATGCCAATATTACAACTAAAAATATAATAAAAAGTAAATAAACTATAGCAATACTTAAAAATCTTGCAGTTTTTCTAGATTTAATTTTCTTAAATGCTTTTTTTTCTAAATAATTGCAAGGAAAATACAATAAATATGCTACCATTCCTGCTAATACAAATGGCTTTATTATATTAAAGGATTTACTTACAAATGCCATTGTAACAGGTAAATTAGTAATTAATCTATATAATACTAAAATTATAATAGTTATAACTATTATTTTAACAATTTGCTTCTTATTTTTCTTAAAAAAGTCTGCTTCCATATTATACCTTTATTTACATTTCAATCTATAATTTTATTTCTAACTCTACAGGACAATGATCACTACCCATAATATCTGGATGTATTTTTACATCAACTATATTTTTAGCAATACGATTACTTACAACAAAATAGTCAATCCTCCACCCTGTATTATTTTCTCTTGCTTTACCAAAATATGACCACCATGTATATGCATCTTCTCTATCTGGATATAAATACCTAAAAGAATCGATAAATCCTGATTCTAGAAGTTTTGTAAATTCTGCTCTTTCTTCATCAGTAAATCCTGCATTTTTTCTATTTGTTTTAGGATTTCTTAAATCAATTTCCTTATGTGCTACGTTTAGATCTCCACAAAGAATTATAGGTTTAATTTTATCTAA
The DNA here is from genome assembly GCA_964563525.1 of uncultured Lachnospiraceae bacterium. Classification (GTDB taxonomy): domain Bacteria; phylum Bacillota; class Clostridia; order TANB77; family CAG-508; genus CAZCCM01. Next base: position 7,886 of record CAZLWI010000025.1, read on the forward strand.
AGACTTTAGATATTCTCTTTTTGCTTTTTCCCATTCTTGCCTATAATCTAATCTTGTTAATTCTCTTTGAGAATTAGGTGTATACATATTTACTAAAAAGAACTTTTCAAACTCTAAAGTAATTACTCTACCTTCATTATCATGTTCTTCTACACCTATTCCATATTTAACACTTAAAGGTTTTTTCTTTGTCCAAATCGCTGTTCCTGAATAACCTTTTTTAACTGCTGAATTTAAATATACTTCATATCCATTTTGAGAAAGATCTAATTGACCTTCCTGCATTTTTGTCTCTTGTATACAAAACATATCAACATCAAAATCTTGAAAAACCTTCTCAAATCCTTTGTTATATGCTGCTCTTATTCCATTCACATTCCATGAAATCATTCTTAAATTTTCCATATGTTTATATTATCATATTTAAATTGTTTTTTAAACTAAAAACATAAAAAACATCTACAGAAATATATCTATAAATGTTTCTTATTTATTATTTATTATTTGTTATATATTATTTATTTATAATCTATTTATTTAATTCTTTTAAAATCTGTATCTTTTTGTTCTTCTGAACTATTAGCTTTATTATTTACTTTATTTTGTGTCTTTCCATTTACTTTATTTTTTGCTCTTTTCTTTAAAGACATAATTATCAAACAAATAATTATTAAAACAACAACTGCAAGTACTATAGATATTATTAGTAATGTTGTTTTATCTATTTTTTTAATACTATTTGATATTTTAGTAATAAAGTTTTCTTCAGTATTTTTTGTTACTTCCTTATCTTGTTTTTTATCTTTTAATTCTCTTACATTATTTCTGTCATATTTTACTAATTTAAAAGATTTCATTGCACCTTGTATCTCGGCTTCTTCTAGCATTTCTGGAGAAGCCCCTCCTAATGTAATTAAATATGTATAAGTATCTTCATATATAAACATTTGTTTAATATATAATTTAATTGGATTATTGTCTTTTGTAATCGCTTCATATGATAGAGAATAACATGGGTATTCTGCTATTTTAGATATTTCACCTTTTATGTCATTTATTGTAAACATTGCTGTTTCTTTTTTAGTTGTTTCAATTAACTCTTTTAAGCCTTGATCCGAATATTCAAAATATTCATCTAAATTCTGTATAACTTGGATATTAAAATTAACTTTCCCATCTTTTCTTACTGTATTTAGTTTTGTTTGTCCTTCTGTTTTATCTATAACTAGATAATCTTTTGGTATTTCAATTGTAAAATACTTTGATTCTGCTAAAACTATTGTTGATAAAAGCATAACTAGTAATATTGAAATACTAATTGTTTTTAAAATTCTTTTTTTCATGTTTTTTCCTTATCTTAAAATTATTTTTTTGTTTTTATTTTTTCTTCTTTTTATTTCTATAATTTTCTATTCATTAATTAAATATATTTTATACCCAAATATTTATTTTTACTAGTATATTTTATTTTTTAATTAAAAAACACTTACTATGTCCTTCTAATTCTAATAATTTAATTTTTTTATCAATTCCACCTGAATAACCAATTAATTTACTATTTTTACCAATAACTCTATGACAAGGTATTATTATTGGAATAGGATTAGATCCTACAGCTCTACCAACTGCTTGAGCTGACATTTTCTTTATTCCTCTTTTTTTGGCAATTATATCTGCAATTTCACCATATGTCATAGTTTTGCCATATTGTATTTCACAGAGTATTTTCCATACTTCATTTTGAAAAGGAGTTCCTAAAAAATCTATTTTTAATTTATCAATACTAATATTTTCACCTTTAAAATATCTGTCTAGCCAATTCTTTATTTGCATTAAAATTTTATCTTCCTTAAAATTGCCTATACAATCAGCTTTTTCAAAACAAATATTAATTAAATTCTTCCCATCACTTACTAATATAAGTATTCCTATTGGTGAATTATATTTCAAAATATTATTCATACTACCTCTTTATATTTTGTATTATATATTAATATTAAGTTTATTAATATATTTGAAAGTGTAACTCTATAAATAATAATACGTATTATTACAATTAGCTATAATTAACTATAGTATATAATAAAAATTATATAGGTAAAGAACTAAGAAATATTGTTCATGAAAAAGGATTATGGCATAACACAGTTCATTATTGCTTATATGATAAAGAAGGAAATGTTTATTTTCAGATAAGAAAAAATGAAGGTACTTTTTATACAACTGCTTCAGGTCATGTTGATACAGGTGAAAGTATTAATGAAGCATTTGGTCGTGAAATATTTGAAGAAATAGGCTTAAAAATTAATTAATAATAAAACAACTTTAAAAGTTGGAGTTTGTTTGATATATATGGTGCAGATGGCCGGAATCGAACCGGCACGAGGTATTATCCTCGCAGGATTTTAAGTCCTGTGCGTCTACCAGTTCCGCCACATCTGCAACTGGTATCAATATTAATATTATAATGAGTTAAATGCCTTTTGTCAATTATACCATTTTATTTATTGTTAAATTAAATTCTTTCTTAACTACTTCAGGTTCTTTCCATTCTTTAATATCAATTCCTTCTAAATCTTCATTTGGGAAAGATGCTACAAAATACCATGTTGACATATCCATTGTTCCTGCCTCTGCTGTCTTAGTATTTATATTAAAATGTATTTTATTATTTTTAACAACAACATTTAAAAGTTCATGTGTTGTTGAACCAGATCCTTCTTCTTTAATTAGTACAAACACTGTTCTATTTTTTAAGAAATCAGCTTTAATTTCTGGACTTAAAGGATGAATAGCTCTAAAAATATTCAAATCTTCATCATTTCTAATAACGTACTGAGTATATTTATTAGTATCAGGTGAATAATATGAAGACTTATGTATTGAAGTTAATACTTTTTTTGTTTCTTTTTCAACTTTTCCTTCTTCTTTTTTCAATTCTTCTTGTTTTTTCTCAATTTGTTCTTTTTCTTTAGTACTATTTAATGTATATACTACTATTACTGCAGAAGCAGCAATTAATATTACAAAAAATATTATTAAAGAAATTATAAATACTTTATTACTTTTCTTTTCCATATTACACCTCTTATTGGTGACCCCTACGGGATTTGAACCCATGATTCCGCCTTGAGAGGGCAGCGTCT
>CAZLWI010000026.1:0-8066 GCA_964563525.1 uncultured Lachnospiraceae bacterium
TACTTCAGAAAAAATTTCTCTTGAAACTTTACCATGAAGTTTACTTACTCCATTTTTCTTACCAGCAAACTTCAAAGCAAGTACAGCCATATTAAATCTCTTATTTAAAGTATCATTTGGAGTCATTCCCATTTTCAAGAATTCTTCCTCAGTTAAACCAATCTCACTCCATTTACCATCTAAATACTTAGATACTAATTCAACATCAAAGATATCATTACCTGCAGGTACTGGTGTATGAGTTGTAAATGCTAACATAGAAAAAGCTATTTCCTTAGCAACATCGTAAGATACTTCTTTTTCCTTCATTATATTTCTTATAAGTTCTATAACTAAGAAACTAGAATGTCCTTCATTCATGTGATAAAGAGTAACATCAATCCCTAAAGCTTTTAAAGCTCTAAAACCTCCTATACCTAAAACTATCTCTTGTGCTATTCTCATTTCTTGTCCACCACCATATAGTTTTCTAGTTAAATTTTGATACTCTTTTGGATTACTCTCTAAATCAGTATCTAATAAGTAAAGTTTAATTCTACCTACTAAAACTTCCCAAACTTTAGCTTTTACTTCTTTTTTCTCTATTTCAACACTTATTATTACTTCTTCGCCTTTATCATCTTTAACAGGATAGACAGGCATATTATATATATCACTTTCTTGATATTCTGAAACTTGTTCACCCTTTATTGTGATTTTTTGATTAAAATAGCCTTCTTTATATAAAAGACCAACTGCAACTAAAGGTAAACCTAAATCACTAGCTGATTTTAAATGATCTCCTGATAATACTCCTAAACCTCCTGAATATAATGGAATAGTTTCATCTAGTCCATATTCAGCAGAAAAATATGCTATTACATCATTCTTATTATTTGGAAAATTTTTAGAAAAATATGTATTTTTAGAATTGATATATGAGTCATAATGATCTACAACCTCACTATATTTCTTTAGAAAACTTTCATTATTTGAAACTTCTTCTAATTTATCTTGTGAAATGTTTTTTAAGAATTTAACAGGATTTTTATTACAACGATTCCAAACATCCTTATCAATTTCTCTTAAAAGTTTTAAAAATTCTACATTCCAGCTCCACCATAGATTATTAGAAATTTCTTCTAATCTCGCTATCTTTTCTGGTAGTTTTGGTTTTACAGTAATAGTATTAAAAATGTACATTATTTCCCCCATTATCTTTTGTTTATTATATATTTCTTATGTATCTATTGTTTTTATTATCTTTATTATCTTATTATTTTATTGTTTTTTTAAACTTTATATAAATGCTGATTGATTAAGATATATTGCAGTAGTTGTAAATTTATATATTTTATCTTCTTCTGGAATATATACATACTTATTTGAATTCATTTGATCATATTGATATTGTTGATAAAGATAAATCTCTGTTGGATTTTCAACAATCTCTACTTCTTTACTTTGTATATATTCTGCAACTTCTTCTTTTATCTCTTTAGCAGATTTTAATTGTGTCTTATATCTAGCAGATACTACTAAATATAGTGTAAAAACAAGGGCTATTAAAACAGTTATTGCTAAAAAAGCATATACAGCAATTGCACCTTTTTTAGAATTAAAATCCATTCTAGCCTCCTTGTTTAAATCTATTTAATATTTCCTTATCTATATATTATTATATATAAAACGGAATTAATAGTATGTATTATTTTATATCTTAAAGTTTAAAATAATATATATTTCTTATTCTTCATTAATATATTTATTAAAGTTTTTCTTAGTTAAATTCATTACTGGAACAAATTCATAAACTTTTTTATTTGGTCCTCTAACTCCTGATCCATCTGCACCATTAGGATTTTGATATGATTTCACATTATTAACATATTCATTTTTACTAAGTGCAATAATTGAAAGATACTTTAATACAACCTCTTTCTTTATTGATGTCTTAACAGAAGATAAAAATTTTGATGTTAAATTTATTAGTTCTGGAAGTGATTTACTTTCAGCTTTCTTCATTACTGCCATAATAACATTTCTTTGTCTTTCTCCTCTATCAAAATCTCCTAATAATGAATCTCTATTTCTAGCATGTGTAACTGCTTGTATACCATTTAAATGTACTATTCCTGGTTTTGCCTTTAATGGTGTTGATGACATTTTAGCATTTCTAGCTGTTTGAGCTAAATATCTACTATTAACAAAATCTATTTCATCTTGTGATAACTCAATATCTATTCCACCAACCGCATTAACAATTTCTGCAACTCCTCTATAATCTATAAGCATATAATCATCTACATTTAAATCAAAATTATCATTAATTGTATGAAGCATTAATTCTGGTCCACCAAAATGATATGCATGATTTATTTTTTGGTCTGCATAGCCTTTAATACTTACCTTTGTATCTCTTGGTATTGATATTAGTTTTATTGTTTTTAATTTTGTGTTAATTGAAGCTAATATTATAACATCCGTTCTTCCTGATGTAGTTAAATCACCTGAATCTGTACCTAATAATAATATGGTCTTAACTTCAGATAATTTTACTGCTTCTTTACTAATTCCAATATCCTCTCTATTTAAAGCTACATATGTAACACTTCCTAATACTTTTTCAATAGTATAATTATATGTTATTAATCCTACTGACACTAATATTATCATTAATGTCAATAATATTGTTAAAAACTTCAATCCACGATTTGATTTTCTTCTCTTTTTTGCCATTTTATCCCTCTTTTAACTTTTCTTTTAGTTCACCTAAAATTTTTAATGCTTCAACTGGTGTCGTATTATTTATATCAATTCTATTAAGAAATTTCAAGAACTCATCATATTTAAATTCAAATAATGATGATTGATTTTCCATATCATAAGCTTCTTCTAGCTCTTTTACAATAAATTCTTTTTTCTCAATATTTTTCAATATATTTCTTGCCTTTTTAACTGTTTCTTGTGGTACTCCTGCAAGTTTTGCAACATAAATTCCAAAAGAATCATCAGTTCCACCTTTAATCAATTTATGTAAAAATATTATATCTTCACCTTGTTGTTTTACATCAACAGAATAATTCTTTACTCCCTCTAAGCTATCTTCTAATGATATTAATTCATGGTAATGAGTTGCAAATAGTGTTTTTGCACCTATTTTAGTCTTATCTGCAATATATTCTAATACAGCCCAAGCAATACTCATTCCATCATATGTAGATGTACCTCTACCCACTTCATCTAAAATTATTAATGAGTCTTTTGTTGCATTTTTTAATATATTTGCAACTTCATTCATTTCCACCATAAATGTAGATTCACCCATTGAAACATCATCAGATGCTCCAATTCTAGTAAATATTTTATCAACAATTCCAATATTGGCATAATTACAAGGAACATATGAACCAATCTGTGCCATTAAAACTATTAAAGCTACTTGTCTCATATATGTAGACTTACCAGACATATTTGGTCCTGTAATTATATGAACTGTTTCACCAAAATTATCCATATATGTATCATTATCTACAAACTGTCCCTTATTAATCATTTGTTCAACAACAGGATGTCTACCACCTCTAATCTCAATAATGCCTTTTGTATTAATATCAGGTTTAGTATAATTATTATCTTCCGCTACCTGTGCAAAAGATAAAAGTATATCTAATATTGCAATATTAATTGAAGTAGATTGTAGTCTTTTAATATTTTTAGATATTTCAACTCTAATTAATTGAAAAATGTCATATTCCATTTTCTTTATTTTTTCTTCTGCATGTAATATTTCTTCTTCCATCTCAGTAAGCTCAGGTGTAGCATATCTTTCTGCATTAGTTAGAGTTTGTTTTCTAATATATGAACTTGGTACTTTAGCAATATGAGTTTTAGTAATTTCAATATAGTAACCAAAAACTCTATTATATCCGACTTTAAGACTAGGTATACCAGTTTTCTTTTTCTCTTCTGCTTCTAATTTAGCAATCCATTCTTTACCAGCTTTACCAATATTCTTTAATCTAAATAGTTCTTCATCTATTTCTGGTCTAATCATTCCACCTTCTGTAATAGTAATTGGTGGATCATCAACTATTGCTTTATCTATAACTTCATAAATGTCTTCTAAAGTATCTAAATTATTATATATCTCTTTATTTAATGCTGTTTTAGTATTTTTAATTTCATTCTTTATTTCAGGTAAAAAAACTATTGAATTTTTAAGTGAAACCAAATCTCTAGCATTAGCTGCACCAAAAGCAACTTTTGCAGATATTCTTTCAATATCATAAACTCTTTTTAATAGTTCTCTTAGTTTTCCTTTTAATATTATATCTTTCTTAAACTCTTCTACTGCCTCTAATCTATTTTCAATTTGGTTTTTACCAATCAAAGGAGAATTAATCCAAGACGAAAGTAATCTACCTCCCATTGCTGTAACTGTTTTATCTAATACCCAAAGAAGACTACCCTTTTTAGATCCATCTCTTGTTCTTTTATTAATTTCTAATTTTTTTCTTGAATTAATATCTAATGCCATAAACTTTGAAGAAATATATAGTTTTATTTTATTAAAATATATTAGATCTGTTTTTTGTGTATCTAATATATATCTATCTATTCCCCTAATTGCTTTTTCTGCAAAACTCTCTTCAAACAACGAAGATTGTTCATCTTCTTTTTCTATTTCATACTTCTTAGATAATTCACCTTTAAAGAATTCTTCATCTTCTATATTAATATATACTGGAAATATATTTTTAATTTTATTGATATTTTCTTCCTGTAACTCAAATTTCTTATTAATTATTAGTTCCTTAGGACTAAATCTAGATATTTCATCTAAAACTTTAGCAAAACCTTCTCCAGTATTATCACTTATTTCTGTTGCTAAAAATTCACCTGTTGATACTTCTGCTAAAGCTAATGAATATATATTATTATCATATACAATTGCCATAATATAGTTTGATGATTTTTCTTCTAAGATATTTGATTCAATAACTGTACCTGGTGTAATGACTCTTATTACATCTCTTTTAACAATTCCTTTTGCTTCAGATGGATCTTCTAATTGTTCACAAATTGCAACTTTATATCCTTTTTTAATAAGTCTAGAAATATATGATTCAGAAGCATGATGAGGTATTCCAGCCATAGGTGCTTTTTGTCCATCACCACAGTTTCTAGATGTTAAAACTAATTCTAATTCCTTAGCAGCAGTTTTAGCATCATCAAAAAACATCTCATAGAAATCACCTAATCTATAGAAAAGAATTGCATCTTTATATTTTTCTTTTGTTTCAATATAGTCTTTCATCATTGGAGATAATTTCTCCATATTAATATTAGTCAATTATTATCCTTCCTTTTAAATACCATTTTCTATTTTCTAATACTTCTACTTTTATTTTATCTCCTATTATCCAATTAGGATATTTAGGAATAATTATTATCTTATTTGAATCTGTTCTACCTTTAAGTAATTCTTCATTATTATTGCTTGTTTCTTCTTCAATAATAATAGTCTCAATTCTACCAATATATTCATCATTTTTCTTCATTAATATTTCTTCATAAAGATTTTGTAATTTACTAAATCTTTCTTGTGCAATATCATATGGAATCTGATCTTCTCTTTTAGCAGCTATTGTTCCTTCTCTTGGTGAATATATAAACATGAATATTTGTTCAAAATTCATTTTTCTTACAACATCTAAAGTATCTTTAAAGTCTTCTTCAGTCTCACCAGGGAAACCTACAATAATATCTGTAGAAAAAGCTACATCAGGTATATGTTTTCTAATCATCTTAGCTTTATCCAAATACTCTTCTTTTGTATATTTTCTATTCATTTCTTTTAAAACTTTTGTACTACCAGATTGTAATGGATAATGTAAATTTCTAGATATATTACTATTATTTTTAATAGCAATTGCTACATCTTCAGTAAAATCCTTAGGATGTGGTGATATAAATCTTATTTTTTCTAATCCTGTAATTTTAGATATACTATTTAAAAGATCAGCAAAGTTTTTAATTTCATTATTTCCCTTATATGAATTTACATTTTGTCCTAATAATGTTATTTCATTATATCCAAGTTTTACTAGTTCTCTTACTTCTTCTAAAATATCTTCAGGTTTTCTGCTTCTTTCTCTACCTCTAACATATGGTACTATACAATATGTACAAAAATTATTACATCCATATATTATTGGAACAAAAGCAGAAGTTTCATGTGTATGTTTAGTAGGTATACCTTCATAAATAGAACCTTCAACTTCTTTAATATCAAATATTCTTAATTTCTTTATGTTTTTGTTGTTGTTTTTACTCTCTAATATATCTAAATCATTTAATAAAATATTATATAGATTTTCTGGTAATTTATATAATGTATGAGTACCAAATACAAGTCTTACAAATGGATAACTTCTTTTTACTTTTTCCACCATATGTATTTCTTGCATCATACAACCACAAATAATAACTATTGCACCTTTATCTGCATATTTTTTTACTTCTCCTAGTCTTCCAAATAATCTGTTTTCTGCATTTTCTCTAATACAACATGTATTAAAAACAATAATATCTGCATTTTCAACTTCTACTGTATGTATATATCCAAATTTATCTAATATTCCTAATATCTTTTCTGAATCATTCTCATTTAATGTACATCCAAAAGTCTCTATATATACTTTATTTGTATTATTGTCATTTAATACTGTATTATCTGTATTTTCTATATTTTCTATATTTTCTATATTCTGGTACTTTATAATTTCTTTATTCAATTCTTTTATTTTATCAAAATATTTACTTTGTTCTTTTAAAAATATCATATTCTTTAACTCTATAATCTAGTCTGCAATTTTTGTTACTATTTCTTTCTCTATTTTAGTTAAAACATCACTTTTAGCATATTCTTCCGCTTGTTTTAAAACAAAATAGAAAGCTCTTTCATCTGAATTACCATGTGCTTTAACTATATTCTTTTTAACACCTAAAAATATTCCACCACCATATTTCTTATAGTCTGCTGATGATCTAAGATTTTCAAATCCTTTTTTAGCAAAAACTAATTTCAATTTATCTAAAGTTGTTGCAAGTAAATTCCTTCTTAACATTTCTTTAAAGTAATTTGCCATACCTTCTATAGTTTTAACAATTATATTTCCTGTAAATCCATCACAAATTACTAATTCTACCTCTCTATCTCCCGACATTATATCTCTGCCTTCAATATTCCCTATAAAATTAATATGATAATCTTCTGCATTTTCTTTTAAGTCTTTATATGTAGCCTTGTATAGTTCATTACCTTTGTTTTCTTCTGTACCAATATTTATTAATCCTACTTTAGGATTATCCATTCCTTTTTCAGATAAATAGATTGAGCCCATTTGAGCAAATTGAACTAAATTTAATTCTCTACAATTTGTGTTTGCACCACTGTCAAAAACAAACATTGGTCCTCTAGTAGATGGTAATGTGGCAAGTAATGCTGGTCTATTAACTCCTTTTATTCTCCCTATTAAAAGAGTTGCTCCTGTTAATAGTGCACCTGAATTGCCAGCTGATACGAATACATCAACTTTATCTTCTTTTAAAAGATTAAGACCTTTAACCATTGAAGATTCTTTTTTATGTTTAATAGCAACGGTCGGAATATCTTCCATTTCAATAATTTCATCTGCATTAATTATTTCTATTTCTTTTAAAAGTTCTTCATAATTATGTGGATATTCTTCTTTAAATACTCTAATTAATACTTCTTCCTGTCCTATTAATATTATTTTTGAATCTGTATCCTTTAAAAATTTAACTGCCCCTCTAACATTAGCTACTGGTGCATTGTCTCCACCCATTGCATCTAAAAGTATTTTCATATATGTCTCCTTATAAATATTTATATTTATTATTATATTTGTTATTCAATTTGTTATATATTCTTTTTTAAATATTATAACTTTTAATCATTATATCACTTTATTATTAAAATTAAAAACAAAAAAGAACAAAAACTAAGAGGGATGTATTTTTATTCATCCCTCTATCAGCTCTTAATATATTTATATTTT
>CAZLWI010000026.1:8166-10840 GCA_964563525.1 uncultured Lachnospiraceae bacterium
TTTATTATTTACATTAATTATTCAACATTTATATATCTAATGTTTTTTCTTTCAAGTCTTTTATAGTTTATATAGAAAACTACTGCTACAATTCCTAAAGCTGCTATAATATATACCATTGTATCTGATAAACCTGTTTCTGGTATTTCTTCAGGTTTTTCTTTATCTGTACTTATTGGTGTTTCTGGCTCAGTTGGTATTGGTGTTGGTGTTTCTGGTTCAGTTGGTAGAATACTTCCAATTTTTTCTATAGTAATTTCTGATGTAGCAACTTCAGCTACTGAATATTCTTGTACAATATTATCTTTAAATTTCACATCAGTTACTTTAATAACTGGTTTTTGTCCAGCTGTATCAGCTTTAGCTTTTAATTTAACACTAAATAAATCTCCATTCTCTTTTTGTAATGGTTGGTCTTCAACTCTAGATAATACTATCTCTTTTGCAAGAGGTGAATAGCTTACCTTCCAATTATTTAGTTCTGTAAAAGATGATTCTTCTACTGCTTCAAATACTGCATCATCATAATTTAATGTTGCTGTAACTGCTGCTAATCCTTGTGTAAAAGTAATATCTGAAACAGACATAGTAACAACTAAATCTTCACCTTCTTTAACTGTTGTAGCATCTGTTTTTAATACTGATTGAACTGTTGGATCATCAGCAAATACTGTTACTCCAACAAATAGTACTAAAATTATTAATGTTAATGTAAATATAATTTTTTTCATAATTTTCTCCTTAAATATCTGATTTTGGAAGCATGAAAAAATAGCTTCCTTTCAAATTGTATTATATAGTATAGCATAATATTAGTATTATTCAAGGGTTTTATTTTAAATTTAGGTTAAATTTAGGTAGTTATAAAACGAAACTGTAATATATTGTTCATACAGTTTTAATATTTAAACAGGTATTTTTGTTTTTAATGTAATATAATTAGATTAATATAATATAATTAGTATAATTATAAGAAAGTGGGAAACTAATGAACTTAAATAAAATAGCTAAATCTGAAGGCTTAAGTAATTTTCAAAAATTTTCAGATTTTCAATTAAATAAGCTTTGTACTAATGTTTCAAAAAACCTTAGTACTTTACTTATTGACTATGATTTAAGTCAAGAACATTTGTTTGCTGTATTAACTTCTTTAAATATGTATTTTGCAGATTTTAATGATAATACTATTTCTGCTAAATATCATTATGAATCAAAAACAATATTTATTAATAGAAATTTAGATTTATGTTGTCCTGATTCAGTTGTTATACATGAATGTATACATTTCCTACAATCAGAAATAGAGAATAATAAAGTTATTAGAATGGGTCTATATAATGTTAGATCATATAAGAATAAGGGACTTGCTTTAAATGAAGCTGCGGTTCAAATGATTGCTTCACAAGTTTCTGGAATTAAACCTACAAGTCTTAAATATTTTGATTTAGAATTTACAACACCAAGCTGTGATTATTATCCATTAGAAACAGCTATTTTAAGACAGATGTCATATTTTACAGGTACTTATCCACTTCTTTATAGTACAATATATTCTACTAATCTTTTTAAGGATGTATTTTCAGCTATAACCTCAAAAAAACTATATGAAGATATTTCTACTAAAATGAATCAATTATTAAAATTACAGGAAAACTTTTTAAAGATACAACAAGATAATAAAGAAGATACAAAAGAAAAGGAAAATATTAAAGATGCATTTAAAAGAGATATACAATGGATGGTTTCAGATATACAAAAAAGTATATTTAAAAATGCTTTTACAAAGCAATTCAAAAAGATACAGAATATGCAAGATATACGAAATTTTAGAGCAAGTCTATATAATTTCAATAATTATTTAATTGAAATACCTGAAGATAACTCTTTTGAACAATTTAGAGATTCTATAACTTCTGATTTAATTTCATTGGAAATAGAATTGTCTCAAAAGGGATATATAGAAAATACTAATATAAACAAATCTTTGTCTCCAATAAATAACTATAGTTTTAGGTATTTTAAAATATTTTTCAATAAGTTAAAAATAAATGCAGAGATACTTTTTAGAATAAAGCAAAAAGAAGGAGACTATTATTAAGGAGAGAAATATGAATAAAAAAGGTGTAAGTTTAATAACACTTGTTGTAACAATAATTGTATTGTTCATTTTAGCTGGTATTACTATTGCTACTTTAAATACAGATACCAGCTTATTAGATAGAAGTAAAGCAACTAAAAAAGAATCAATTGAAACAAATATTAGAGAATATGTTACTGCTTCTTATGCTCAAATTACTTCTAATCCTAAGGTAGAAAAGCCTATAGAAGAATTAGAGAATAAGATTAATGAAGAGAATTTAAACAAGCCTAGTATTGATAAGTTTAATGTCGTAAATACCGATGCTGAAAACAATAAAATCACTATTAGGCACCAAGATGTTGAATTAGAAGTTGATCTTTCTGAACTAAGTTTTGGTGATTTAGATCCTCTTAGTGAAGTAGATAAAAACAAGAAATATATTGTTAGATTTGAATATAAAGTTGCTGATCAATATGCAAGAACAGAAATGTCAGTTCCTGCTAATTCTACATTACAAGAACATTTAAACTCATCTTCTGATACAATCCCTTCTTCTGTTGAAGAATGGTCTCCAGAAATTGAATATAATACTCC
>CAZLWI010000027.1:0-9397 GCA_964563525.1 uncultured Lachnospiraceae bacterium
CATATATGCAAGAAATTTAAAAATAGAAGATATAGAAAGAAATATGGATTTAAGTCACTGGGACTATAAAACTTATATATTAGATGGAGTAAAATATGGAAATAGAAATAATTTAACATCATACTTACAATATCCAGCATTAATAGAAGAAGAAAAACTACCAACAGTAAACAAACATAAAATAAATGGAGGAGAAGTAGGTGGGACTATAGGAATAAGTGAACAACCAGAATATTATACAGAAGATGCTAAGCCTATAAAAACAGCAACAGCAAGCTTAGAGAATGTACAAACATATTGGGAGAGCGATAAATACAATTACGAATATAAAGATCAGAGATTAAAAGACATTGTTCATAAAAGCAAATACTATTATTTAAGTAGTCGCTGTGTGGGCACTGATTCGAGCTATTCGGCCTTCGGTGTCCGCGGTGTGGATGGCAGTAATGTGTATGTCAGTGATGTGCGTGGGTACATTCCTTTCGTTTCCGGTGGCAGTCGTGTGTATGGGCACTTTCTTTTCGGTTCCGATGGCTATAGCGATAGCCATAGTCTAGCCTTCCGCGCAGTCTTAGATCTAGGCTCTGAAACGGAGCTTGAAAAGGTATCAGAAGGGAATTGGAATATAAAGTAAAAGAAGCTTGGACGGACTCATGCTTTACGGGATGGGTGGGCGGGGAACTAGAAGTTTTTACATTTTTAATTGTACTACTAAATATGAGTACTTTTAAAAAATAATAGGAAGAGAGAATATATGGAATATGATTTAGTAATTGGTATAGAAGTACATACTGAGCTTTCAACAAAAGCTAAGGCTTTTTGTAATTGTAAAGTAAGTTCAAATGATAAAGAAAATACAAATATTTGTCCAATATGTATGGGTCTTCCTGGTTCATTACCTAAATTGAATGAAGAAGTATTAAATTATGCTATAAAAGCTGGATTAGCATTAAATTGTGGAATACAAAAAAATGCTAAACATGATAGAAAAAACTATTTCTATGCTGATTTAGTTAAAGGTTATCAAATTACTCAAGCTGAAGATAATCCAATAGCTAAAAATGGATATATTAGTTTAAGTAGTGGTAAAAAAGTTAGAATTAATAGAATACAAATAGAAGAAGATACAGCAAAAATTAATTATGATGCTTTTGGTAGAGGAATGTTATTAGATTTTAATCGTTCAAGTGTTCCTTTAATAGAAATAATATCTGAACCAGATATGAATTCTTCTGAAGAAGCTATAGAATATTTAGAAAAATTAAGAGAAATATTAGTATATATTGGAATTACTTCAGCTAGAATGGAAGAAGGAGAATACAGAGCAGATATTAATATTTCAGTTAATAAGAAGGGTGAAGATTTAGGAAATAGAGTAGAAATAAAAAACATGAATTCTTTTAGATCTATTTTAAGAGCAATTGAATATGAGAAACAAAGACAAATTGATTTAATAGAAAAAGGTGAAATAGTCAAACAAGAAACTTTAGGATGGGATGATGTTAGTGGTCAAACTTTTTCTATGAGATTAAAAGGAACAGAAATAGACTATAAATATTTTCCAGAACCAGATCTTCCTAAATTAGAAATTGATGAAAAAAGAATATTAAAAATAAAAGAAGAAATACCAGAATTACCAGATATTAAAAGACAGAGATTTATTGAAAAATATAATTTAACTAATAAGCAACTAATATTCATATTTTCAGATAAATACTATATAGACTTTTTTGAAGAAGTAATATCTAAAACAGATAGTATACATGAAGTTGCAAATTGGATGATGTCAGATATTGCAAGATTAATGAATGAGAAACTATTAAATCCAGAAGAACTTCCAATATCAATAGATAATTTTGTAAAATTTATTAATTTAATAAATGAAAATATTTTAAATAGTAAAACAGCAAAAGAAGTTATGGATATTATGTTTGAAACAAATAAAGATCCAGAAATAATTGTAAAAGAAGAAGGATTATCACAGATTTCAGATCAAGTAGAATTAGAAAAAATAGTATTAGAAATACTAGAAAACAATCCTCAATCAATAGAAGACTTTAAAGAAGGAAAAGATAAAGCTTTAGGTTTTTTAGTTGGTCAATCAATGAAGGCAACAAAAGGTAAAGGTAATCCTCAAATTATTAATAAAATAATAAAAGAATATATAGAGAAAAATTAATGAATATAAAATTAGTAATTGAATATAATGGTTTAAACTTTAATGGTTGGCAAAAACAAAAAAATAAATTAAATATTCAAGGTAGAATTGAAAAAGCAATATTTGATATAACAGGTAAAGAAGTTGAACTAATTGGTGCAGGTAGAACAGATGCTAATGTTCATGCATATAATCAAATTGCAAATTTTCATACAGATTCAGAGTTTCCAATAGAAAAATATTCAGTTGCACTAAATGCTAAATTAAAAAACAATATAATTATTAAATCTGCAGAATTAGTATCAGATAATTTTCATAGTAGATATAATGCTAAATCTAGAACATATAGATATATTATTAATAATTCAGATACAGAATCATCTTTAAAATGTGATTTTGAATACTTTATGTATAGTAAATTAGATATTAAAAAAATGCAAGAAGCTATAAAATACTTTGAAGGTGAACATGATTTTTCAGCATTTAAATCATCAGGAACTTCATCTAAAAGTAGTATTAGAAAAATTTACAAAGCTGAAGTAAAAGAAGTAATAGATGAAGATGATAATAGGAAAAGAATATATATTGAATTAACAGGTTCGGGTTTTTTATATAATATGGTAAGAATTATATCAGGAACCTTATTAGAAGTAGGATTAGGTAAAATTGAAGTAAACGAAGTAAAAGATATTATCAAATCTAAAGATAGAAAAAAAGCAGGTAAAACATTACCTGCTAAAGCTTTATTTCTATTAAAAGTAGATTACTAAATTTTTAATTTAAGTTTTTATTATTTATGCTTTACTATTTAATATCTTATTAATTAATTTTTTAGCAAAATCTAATGATTTATTATTTATATCATTTTTTCTATTATATTCTACTAAATCAATTGCAATTATTTTTTCTTCTTTAAGAAGTATATTAAATATTTCTGCAACATCATCTTCATTAAAACCATCAGGTGCAGATACTGAAACTGCAGGGAATACTTTTGGATTCATTGAATCAAAATCAAATTGTAAATGAATATATTTATTGTTTTTAAGATAATCTAGAGTTTTTTTTAAACAATTTTCAATTCCCATATTTATTACATCTTCATAATAGTAATGCTTAATATTTAAATCTTCAATTATTTCTTTTTCAGCATCTTCAATATCTCTTAAACCAATATATACAATATTTTCTGGTTTCAATTTAGGAGCAAATCCGCCTATTTCTGATAGTTGTTTATTACCATATCCTAATAAATACGAAATTGGCATTCCATGTATATTTTTTGAAATTGTAGTTTCTTCTTTATGAATATCTGAATGTGCATCAACCCATATTATAGCTAAATTATCATAGTTATTTGAAGTAGCACTAATACTACCAATAGCTATTGAATGATCTCCACCAAAAAGTAAAGGCATACAATTATTTTTTATTAAATTATCAGAAAAATTAAAGACTTTGTTATTTGTTTCAACAACTGTTAAAAAGTTCTTTGCTATTTTATTATCTTCTTCAAGTCTTATTTCATCTATAATTTCTAAATCAGGAATAAAATCTCTAAGACTATATACACTATTTTTTAAGCCTAGAGTATGTACTCCACTAAAATTATTTATCCCAAAAATATATGGTTTTTTCATATTTTAATTTCTCCATCTATTATATATTAACATATAATTTTTAATTATAGATTAGTTGATTATATTAATCAAGAAAAAAATATATTTTAAATTAATAATTAATAATTAATAATTAAATTTAAATATCTATGAAAAAACTTTTTGAATATGTTAAAATATCATTAGTAAACAATTAATTTTTAAAAGTAAATATCAAGATAAAAAATAAAGGATAAAAAATGAAAAGTAAAAAAGGTATAACATTAATAGCTTTAACAATAATAGTATTATTATTAGTAATATTAGCAAGTACATCAATATATTTTGGTTTTAGAACATTATATAAAACTCAAAACTTTAGAATCTATTCTAATCTATCTTTACTATATGCAAAGATAGAAGATATCTCTGAAAAGCATTCTTTTAATCCTCAAAGTGCTGAATTAATAGGTTATGAATTGACTGCAGAAATGAAAACCATGTTAACTAATCAAGGAATTAATCCAAATACAGGTAGTTGGAAGTTTTTGACAGAAGTAAGTTTAGCAGAAATGAATCTTCCAGCAAATATAAAAGAGGAAGAAACAAATCTTATTGTGAATTATGAAACATTAGAAATTTTTTATACAAAAGGATATAGAAAGATTGATGGAACATATACATATAAATATTCTGAAATGAAAGAAATAGAATCAAATGAAAGTTATTGATGAAGATATTAGAATTAAAGAACTCAAACAAATAGAATTAAATTCTCGTAGATTAGAAAACATTAAATTAATAGCAGGTATTGATGAAGCAGGAAGAGGACCTTTAGCTGGTCCTGTTGTTGTAGCTGCATGTATAATGAGAGAAGATTCTAATATTTTAGGAATAAATGATTCAAAAAAACTTACTCCTAAAAAAAGAGATGAATTATATGATGTAATAATATCTGAAGCAATATCATATGGTATTGGTATTGTAGAGAATGATAGAATAGATCAAATTAATATATTAGAAGCAACAAAAGAAGCTTTAACTCTTGCAATAAATAATATGAAAATTAAACCTGAATATATCTTAACAGATGCATTAAGTAATATTAACACATTAAATATTCCATATAAACCTATAATAAGAGGAGATCAGAATGTATATTCAATAGCCTGTGCTTCAATAATAGCTAAAGTTACAAGAGATAGAATTATGGAAGAATATAGTAAGAAATATCCAGAGTATTTTTTTGAGAAACATAAAGGTTATGGAACAAAAGCACATTATGAAGCTTTAAAGATTAATGGAATATCTCCAATACATAGAAAAAGTTTTGTACATTTAGATAAAGATGGTAATAGAATTAAAAAATAATAAATTTTAGTAATAGGATAAAAACAAAAGAGAAGAAAATGAATATTAAAGATTTAATTGAAAAGAAAATTAATAAAGAAGAATTAACTAAAGATGAGATAGAGTATTTTATAGAAGGATATACTTCTGATAGTATTCCTGATTATCAAGCTGCCTCACTTATTACAGCAATAACTATAAATGGTTTATCAATAGATGAAATAAGAGCTTTCACATATTCTATGAGAGATTCAGGAAAGATATTAGATTTTTCAGACATATCAAAAGAAATAGTAGATAAACACAGTACAGGTGGAGTTGGTGATAAGGTAACTTTAGTTTTAATGCCAATTTTAGCTTCATTAGGATATAAAACAGCCAAAATGTCAGGTAGAGGATTAGGATATACAGGTGGCACAGCAGATAAACTAGAATCAATTAAGGGATATAAAATAGATTTAAGTTTAGATGAAATAAAAGCAAATGTAAAGACAATTGGAATTTCATTATCTACTCAAACAGAAGATTTAGCACCAGCAGATAAAAAGATATATGCTTTAAGAGATAGTATTTCTTGTAGTAATTCATTAGGACTTATTGCAAGTAGTATTATGTCAAAAAAATTAGCATCAGGAGCAAATAATATTGTGTTAGATATTACTTGTGGAAGTGGTGCTTTTATGCAAAATGAAGAAGATGCAAGAAGATTAGCAGAGATAATGGAAGATTTAGCAACAGATAATATTAAAGTATCTTCAGTTATTACAGCAATGAATGAACCTTTAGGATATAGTATTGGAAATTTATTAGAAGTTATTGAATCAATAGAAATACTACAAGGAAGAAGAGTAGAAGATGTATTAAAAGTTGTTTTTTCATTAGGTTCTAAAATAATGAAAGATAAATATTCTAAAGAAGAGGCATTTACAAAAATGCAAGAATCAATAGATAATGGTCTGGCATATAATAAATTTTTAGAACTAGTAAAACAACAAAAAGGTGATATTAAGTATATAAAAGAAGCTAAGTTTGAAGAAGCAAAACATATAATTTCATATACTATTAATAATAAGGAAATAGAAAAGCAGAATTTATGGGTTAAAGAAATTGATGCTTTAGAAATAGCAAAAGCAGCATTTGTTTTAGGGGCAGGAAGAAGTAAAAAGGAAGATAAGATAGATTACTTATCTGGAATAGTTTTAAAAGTTAAAGTAGGAGATAAAATAGAAGATTCTACTTTAGCAATAATACATTCAAATGATTTAACAAAATCTGAAGAAGCAAAAAAACATTTAGCAAAAGCATTTGTTTTTAGTAACACAGAAATAAATAAAATAAATCCGATTATAAGATATTAGAAAGAGATTATGCCTAGTATAGAATATAAAGAAGCTGTAAGTGAATTATTAGATATTTTAGATAACACAGATGAGGAATTAGTAAAGAAAATTCCTCCTGAATTAATATTGTTTTGGAAAGAAAATAAATCAGAAGAATACATTCCTGAACTAGACCATAATTTATCTTTAGAAGAAATGAAACTTAGAACTAAGACAAGAGAATTGATTACAATGATATATATGAACTATTTATGTGATGAAGACAAAAAGAAAGAAATGAAAAATTTATATAAAAAATAAAACAAAGCAAAAGAAAAAATTAAACAAAGCAAATAAAATAAAATTAGAATAATAAAAAAGTGTATATTAATACACTTTTTATAATATTTATACTTAATTATTTTAATAATCTGATTTGATAATTTGTTTTATAAACCTATACTCTAAATTGTTCTATATTTTTTATATTAAAAGTTCTATTAATATTAATTTCTTTTAAAACATTAATATAAATATCTTTTGGTAATAAGTATTTATCACCTGTTTTAATATATTCAAACTCAATGTGATTTTCTTCAGTTCTATTTCCAATAATAGAAACAAAAGGAGTTCCTAATGTTTTTACATCATTGATCCTTGCTCCAATTGAAAGTTTTTTATCTTCTCTATTATCTAATATTACTGGAACTTTTTCTTTTAATAATTCAGAATACAATTCATTTGCGATTTCTTTCTTTTCTTCAGAATAAATAATTTGTGTTATATATGGCGCTACTGACAAAGGAAGAGATAATCCTCTTATTTGTTCATCTTGTTTTAAAACACTATTTTCATATATTAATGCAAGTATTCTAGATATTCCAATACCATAACAACTCATATATATTTCTTTTCTTATTTCGTCTTTATCTGTAAATTTTAAATCCATTGTTTCAGAATAAAATGTACCTAAATTAAAAACATGTCCTAATTCAATAGATCTAACTTCTTCAAAATGAGAAATATCATGTATATTATATTCGTTTTTTAAGATATCCATATAATTATCCTTTTCTAAGATTTCTTTATTTAGTCCAATATTTGTCTCTTTATTGTATAAAATAGTATCTTCTCCTAAAGGAGAAATAAACATAAATTCTTCAGATTTCTTACCACCCATTGCACCATTATCTGCAATAACAGAAAATATATTTAAATCTAATCTTTTAAATATTTCTAAGTAAGCTTGATAAACTTTATTATATGAAATTTCGGCATTCTCTGGGGTAGAATCGAACGAATATGCATCCATCATACTAAACTCTATTCCTCTCATTAAATAGCCTCTATTTCTTATTTCATTCCTAAACTTATTATTTATTTGATAATATATTATAGGGAATTGTTTGTATGAATTTAACTTTTGTCTAGCAAATTCAATAATAGCTTCTTCGGCAGTAGGTGACAAAGCAAAAGTACCTCTATTAGATTCAGTTTGAAGCATAACTTCATCATCAATATATTTTTGCCATCTACCAGATTTTTCCCAAATTTCTTTTGGATGTAGTATAGGTAAAAGAACTTCAATAATACCATATTCTTCAAAGACTTCTCTTATTATTTTTTCAATTCTTTGTTTAACTCCTAATGGAATTTTATTATACCCAAAAAGTCCTGCTCCATATTGTACAATTTGACCAGATTGAATTAACATCTCCTGTCCTGGAAACATTTTATCTAAACCTTCAAATCTAGTTGTACCAATATTTAAATCTGTAATTTTCATATTTCACCTACTATATTTAATATATCTTAATATAAATTAAATATACCATAAAAGAGTAGTAGTTACAATGTTAACTTAAAACTTCCTTATATATTTTAAATGCAAATGGTAAAGTTAAAAAGTGGAAAAAATCCTTTAAATATGCTATAATATAAGTTGTAACATTAATAACTCTTAAACTACAACAAGAGTAACTAAAAAAGAAGGGCAATGCCCGAGGAGGAATTAAAATGTTCAACAAATCAAAACAAGAAGAAGTAAGAAAATCGTATTTGGCTTTTGGCCGTAAACTACCTGAATTTGGTGAAACATATGATTGTGTAGTATTGTATCCCGGAGTTTGTGGTGTAGAAAAGATTAAGGTTATAACACCGGTAGTCGAAGATTATGATCTTGTAGCAGACAATATAATAATTGTTAAAACTGCAATATCAAACTATATCACCAGACTTACAAAATTAGAGGATAGCAATTCTGACTATTTTGCAATCATTTCATCATTACCACAAATTAATGATGTAGTTCAAGCTTATGGTGTTTCGGTTAATACTAAAACACAAGAAACTAAAGTTTGGAAATGGAATATTAATCCCATTACCCAAATTGAGGATCTTAATGGTGTATATAAGTTACATACAAATAGATACAGATATTACTGTATCCTTACAAATGGTTTTGATTAAAGCTAAGAAAGACTCCCTATTATAGGGAGTCTTTCATATTGATATAAACAAACAATTTAAATAAAACAAATTAAAATAAAACAAATTAAAATAAAACAAATTAAAATAAAACAAATTTATAAAAAATTAAATTAATTTAATGTGTCAAGTAAAAATACTTGACAAGTATATAAAAGTAGTGTAGAATAATTATGTTATAAAAAGGAGTAGTTAATTGAAGAAAACGATTGATACAACAATATTATTAGATATATATGGGAATATGCTTACTAAAAAGCAGTTCAATATATTGAATGACTACTATAATAATGATTTATCTTTAACAGAAATAGCTGAAAATGAAGGAATAACCAGACAGGCTGTTGGAGATAATATTAAGAAAGGAGAGCAAAAGCTTTATACAATTGAATCAAAGCTAAATATAATGGAAAAAACATTTAAAAGACAAGAGAAAATTGAGAGTTTGCTTGAAAAACTAAAAAACATAAATAAAAAGACATCAG
>CAZLWI010000027.1:9407-10695 GCA_964563525.1 uncultured Lachnospiraceae bacterium
AAAGAACTAAATTGCTTAGTTTAAACAAAGGAGAAATAAATGGCTTTTGAAGGGCTATCAGAAAGATTTGCAAATATAACTAAAAAACTAAAAGGACAAACAAGAATTACAGAAAAAGATCTAAAAGAAACTTTAAGAGAAGTGAGACTTGTGCTTTTAGAAGCAGATGTTAATTTTAAAGTTGTTAAAGATTTTGTTTATATTATTGAAGAAACGGCTTTAGGACAGGATGTTTTAACTTCTTTAACACCAGGTCAACAAGTTATTAAAATAATTAGAGATGAATTAACAGAACTATTAGGTGGTAATGAAACAGATATAAATATATCTTCAAATCCACCCACAATTATAGTAATGGTAGGACTTCAAGGTTCTGGAAAAACAACAACTGCAGGTAAAGTTGCTAATCTTTTAAGAAAACAAGGCAAAAAAC
Source organism: uncultured Lachnospiraceae bacterium (assembly GCA_964563525.1). Classification (GTDB taxonomy): domain Bacteria; phylum Bacillota; class Clostridia; order TANB77; family CAG-508; genus CAZCCM01. Next base: position 9,841 of record CAZLWI010000027.1, read on the forward strand.
CTTTACTTGTAGCATGTGATGTATACAGACCTGCTGCAATAGAGCAATTAAAAGTTATTGGTAAATCTTTAGATATACCAGTATATGCAAATGAAAATACAAAAGATGTAGTATCAATTGCAAAACAGGGACTTACACAAGCTAAATCAAATTTAAATGATCTAGTTATAATAGATACAGCAGGTAGATTAGAAATAGATGAAGTATTAATGGAAGAACTAAAATCTTTAGAAAAAGCGGTTAATCCAAATAATATTTTGTTAGTAATAGATTCTATGTCAGGTCAATCAGCAGCAGATGTTGCTAAAAAGTTTGATGAAGATTTAAATATAACAGGAATAGTTTTAACAAAACTAGATGCAGATACAAGAGGTGGAGCTGCATTATCAGTAAAAAAATTAACAGGTAAACCTATAATATATGCAGCAACAGGTGAAAAACTATCAGATATAGAAGAATTTTATCCTGATAGAATGGCAGAAAGAATATTAGGAATGGGTGATGTTTTATCACTAATAGAAAAAGCTGAAGAAGCTTTTGATGAAGAAGAAGCAGAAAAATTAGCAGAAAGAATAAAGAAAAATAAGTTTGATTTAAATGACTATTTAAAACAAATTAATCAATTAAAAAAAATGGGTCCATTATCATCTGTTATGAAGATGATGCCAGGTTTTTCAGAAATGAAAGATATGAATGTTGATGATAATCATATGAAAAAAGTAGAGGCAATTATTCAATCAATGACAGAAGAAGAAAGAGCAGATCATAAGATATTAAATGCAAAAAGAAGAATAAGAATTGCAAATGGTAGTGGAACTACAGTACAAGATATTAATCAGTTTATAAAATCATTTG
>CAZLWI010000028.1:0-10394 GCA_964563525.1 uncultured Lachnospiraceae bacterium
GTATTTCAGTATCATGTAAATATTTGAACCATAATTCAGCATGTTCTTTTTCATTATCTGATGTTTCAGTAAATATTGCAGATATTTGTTCAAAACCTTCTTTTTTAGCCTTACTTGCATAATATTTATATTTCATATGTGCTTCTGACTCACCTGAAAAAGCTTTTAAAAGATTTTGTTCTGTTTTTGTTCCTTTTAAATCAAATTTTTCCATTTTTTCTCCTTTATTTATTTCTTTTATTTATATATAAAGAATATCATATGCATATATAGTTTTCAATAGGAAAATATTAAAAAGACAAGGATCTTTTACCTTGTCTTTTTAGTATATCTTTATTATTTTTTTGTTTTATTTTGTTTTATTTTGTTTTTATATTATTACAATCCAGTTTTAGGTAATATTTTCTTTGGTATTTCTTTTTTAATATTTTCAATTACTATTTCTGTTTTATTATTGTATTCAATATCTATCTCTATCTTTTCATTATTTAAAATATATCCCTTAAGAGTTTTTATTTCTTTAACAAAATATTTCCCTGGTAATATTCCTTCTAATAATATCTTTCCTTCTTTATCTGTTTTAATATTTTCATAGATTAACTCTTTTTCTTCATTATATATATTAAATTCTACACCTTCTAAAACTTTATTCGACTTTTTATCTTTTTTTAATATTTCTAAACTAGTTTCATTTCTTAAATATTCTACATTAATTTTAGCTTCAATATTTTTTTCATGTTTTACTCCAATTATTGCTAATTTTTGAGCTGAAGATATATTAGGTGTTGCTTCATAAACTATATCTGATTCTATTGTAGAATTTGCTTTAATATCTAAACTACCAATTTGATCTAATTTTTCTATTGGTACTTTTAATTTAAATTCTTCTTTAATATCTAAATTACTACTATTTTTACTTGTAGTTATTATTTCAGCATCTATATTATTATTACTTAAAAATATATTATATTTGCCTTTTTCAATATTTGAATTTACTTTAAAAGATTTTTCTAAAAATTTATTATCTTCTGTTAATATCCATTCACTTATTTCTTCTATATTTATCTTAGGAGCTATATATTTATATGGATATTTTTTAGCATTTGCTACAATTTTCTTATATGCAGCATATGTTCTTCTACCTGCTTCAGAATCTACAGGTGAATAATCAGTCACACTTCTATTATATAGCATAGTATATAATGCTTGTTTTGTTGCTAAAAAAGCTTCACCTGCATTATTTACTCCTAATTGCTTTGGTGTTTTATATGGATATCCATGCATTAATGCTGAAAATACTTTATTATTTGTCATCTTACCTGTTATTTTTAAATTGTAGTCTCCTAGTACTTCTACTCCATCTTTTTTAGCTTCTAAACAATATGCAAAGTATTTATTATTATCTTTATATACTTCTGCTAAACTACATAATATATACATTTCTCCAAATTTCATTAATGTAGGAACTTTGCTACCTTCTTTAACTATTATCTTATCACCAACATTATATGCTAATACTGTATTAAATAAACTGAAAATCATTAATATTAAAATTAGGGCTGTAATTAATTTTAGTATTAATTTAGTCTTTTCATTTTCTTCTTTATATTTAACTTTTTCTATTTTCATACTTTTCCCTTTCTATTTACGATTAAATCTAAATACTAATCTTTTTTGTTTTTTACCTGCAATACAAGTTACTATTGTTAGACAATTATATTTAGTTTTATTTATATGTGTAAAATCTGTTTCATCAATTTCCTTTTTATACATTAAAATATATTTATATGTTTTACCTTTATATTTATAATATAGTATGTCATTTTTTCTTAACTTATATAGATTTTTAAACGGACTGACTGTTATTCCAATATTATGGCCTGCTAAACAAATATTACCTTTGTCTTTAGTAGAGTCAACAAAATATCCAACTCCTTTTTCTAAAGTATTTAGATTGGTGCCTTCAAATATATTTTCTAAAATATTTATTTTAGGTATAAATATTGACCAACTACATTTATTCAAATCATCTATTGTATATTTCTTTTCAATTTTAGGATCTGTTTTATAATTTAATTTAGGGGGAATATTAAATTTTATAGGGGTATTTGTTTGGGGTTTTATTTTCTTTTTATTAATTATGTTTTTATCATAATTAATTACTTGGAATATTTTATTTATATTTTCATTTTGAACAGATGAATAAACTGTTGTTAATCCTAAAAAGAAAGTCGATAAAACTATTATAATTAGATATTTGTAATTTAGGTCGATTGAAGACACCTCCCTTCATACTTTTTTTACATGTAATTTTTTTGTGTTGAGTTATCACTCAAGATTTGAGTTAGATGAACTACTTTGATAGTTGACTGATACGTACCTCTTCAAAGCGACTACAATATACTACGGTTTTTAATATCTGTCAAGCTTTTTGTAATAAAAAAATAAAACCTTGTATATCTTTAAACATAAAGGTTTTACTGATTTGAATATATTTTTTAAAAAAATATTTCTTTTTTTATTTTATAAATTCTTTTATTTTTCTTCTTTTTTATAATATTCACAATATTCTTTTAGTGGACATTTATCACATTTAGGATTTCTTGCTGTACATAATTCTCTACCATGCCATACAAACAAATGATTTAAATCTTTATAGTGTTTTTTATCGAATTGTTTTAAAAGATCTTGTTCTATTTTATTAGGATCATTTTCTTTAGAAAGTCCTAATCTATTTGATACTCTTTTAGCATGAGTATCTACTGCTACACCTTGAGGATTATTAAAAGCTTCTAACATTATTATATTAGCTGATTTTCTTCCTATTCCTGCAAGTTTTTGTAAATCTTCCATATTATCAGGCATATTCCCATTATATTCTTCAACTATTTGTCTAGACATTTCTTTTAAATTTCTAGCCTTATTATTAAAAAAGTTTATTGATTTAATATATTCTTTTATTTCTTCTAAAGAAAGCTTATTCATTTCTTCTGCACTTGGCGCAACATTAAAAAGTGCAGGAGTAATTATATTTACTCTTGCATCTGTTGCTTGTGCAGAAAGAGCCACAGAAACTGCTAACTGAAAAGGTGTTTTATAATCTAAAGTCCCATGAGCATCTGGATATTCTTTCTTTAATAATTTAATTATATTTTCTAATTCTTTTTTAGTTTTCTTCATTATAAATAATTAAAGTTCTTCTACTTTGCCAGCTTTAATACATTTAGCACAAACTTTCATTTTAATTTTTTCACCATGTTTTTCAACTCTAACTGTTCTTAGATTAGCTTTTTCTGGTCTTGGATTTCTTTTACTTATATGAGAACGTGTAATAATTAGTCTATTCTTTGTTCCTGTTCCTTTATCACATATTGCACATTTTGCCATATTACTTACCTCCGATTTCTTATACTAGTATAATATAGCATAATTTTAAAGTTTTAGCAATGTTTTTCTAGAGTTTTTTATAAAAAAGCCTTTGATTTATTTGACATTTTATCCCTTTTACCTTATAATTTAGATATTAATTATGCAATAGGAGTAAAATATGTTATCTAAAATTTGGAAACTAATAGCAATTTTCATTTTAATAGTTGCATGTTTATTTAATTTAATTATTAAATTAGTTAATACTGTATCACTTAAAAATCAAGTTGAAAGTACAGTGTCTGCTCCAGTACAAAACGAGGTGTAAAATGAATAAAGAAATCCAACCAGAATTTAAAGATGCTACTATAACATGTGCATGTGGAAATAAATTCCAAACTAAATCAGTTCAAGATACTTTAAAAGTTGATATTTGTTCAAAATGTCATCCTTTTTGGTCTAAAACTCAAAAACAGACTGTTAAAGGTGGTAGAGCTGATAAGTTTAAACAAAAATATGGTTTATAATTTATAATGTAAATAGATATAAACAAATCAAAAAACTAAACTATTAAAACAAAAAATAAGAGATCATTCTCTTATTTTTTATTATTTATATATATTTGTATATAGGTAAACAAAATAAAAAGAGCTTCAGTGAAGAAGCCCTTTTAACTTAAAACTCGTTATTATTTATTAACAACTTCTTTTAAGTGTTTTCCAGCTTTGAATACTGGAGCTTTTGATGCAGGTATTCTCATTTCTTCACCTGTTTGTGGGTTTCTTCCTTTTCTAGCTGCTCTATGTCTAACTTCGAAAGTTCCAAAGCCAACAAGTTGTACTCTTTCACCTTTTGCTAATTCTTTTGTAACTACTTCTACAAAAGCATTAACAGCTTCTTCAGCAGCTCTTTTTGTTCCACCTAGTTTTGCGTGTACTGCTTCAACTAATTCAGATTTGTTCATGTTTACCTCCTAAATTTGTTTAGATTGTTTTTTTACACATCATTATGAACTTATGATATGCACAATTCATTTGCTAAAAAGCTATGAGTTTTTTAGCTCTTTTGTATAGCTTTCTTAAGCTAACCTTAATATAGCACATAAGAAAAATTGCTTCAAGTTTAAAATGCCTAAAAATCAAGTTTTTTTTGATTTTTTTTAATTTTCTTTATTTATTGTTTTTATTAAAACTTGTTTCCTCTTAGAAAATCAAGAGTTTTAAGGGCTTTCTTCCCTTCTTCTTGAATTTCTAATATTTCAAGAAATTCTTCAATTGTTTCAGCAAATAGTCTATTTTTTATAATAAAAAGGTTATTATTTATAATTTTTATCTCATTCTTAACCTTCAAATCTTCTATTATTTCTTTTTTTATTTCAACTGCCTTCCAAATTTTATATCTTTTATTATTAATAATTGTATAACAACATAAAAAGGGATTTAATCCTCTTATTAAATTATTAATATCACAAGCTGTCATATTCCAATCAATTTTAGCAATATCTTTATCTAATATAGGAGCATAACATACTTCTCCTGTTTGCTTAATCGGTTCTATCTCATTTTTTTCTATTTTATCCAATGTTTCTAATAATAGGTCTGCTCCAATTAATGCTAATTTATTAAATAATGATCCTGATGTATCATCTTCTTCTATCACTATTTCCTTTGTTAATAATATATCTCCTTCATCCATTTTTTCATTCATATACATAGTTGTTATACCAGTTCTTTTATCACCATTAATAATTGCCCATTGAATTGGTGCTGCTCCTCTATATTTAGGAAGAAGTGATCCGGTGAACATTAATACATCCTTTTTCTGGTATTTCTAATATTTCTTTAGGAATTATTTTGCCATATGCAACAACTACTATTATGTCTGGATTTATTTCTTTTATTTTATTTATGAAATCATTATTGCCCTTTATTTTCTCTGGTTGTAATACCTCTATGTTCTTTTCTAATGCGAAAAGTTTTACAGGTGAAGCTTTTACTATCTTTCCTCTTCCACTTGGTCTATCTGGATTAGTTACTACAGCTCTAATATTATATTTAGAATCAACTAATTTTTTTAAAGATTCTTTAGCAAACTCTGGTGTTCCCATAAATACTATATTCATATTTCTTTTCTTCTTCCTCTTACTTTCTTTGTTTTTACCTTAAATACTTGATTTTTTTACCTTTTTGTAGCATAATATATATAGAATTGTTTAAAATTTATATATTAAAATTATATTTACATTTTATACTGTAAATTAATAGATTGAAAGGTTTAATATGAGTAAATTATATAAGAAACTTAAAACAGATGCAAATACATTTTGGGGATTTATTTTAACTCTTATTTGTGTATTTTTAGCTTTTGATAGAACTATTGAAATGTTATTAATGATATTTACAGGTGTTGGATACTCTTATTGGAATATGATTATATATGCAATAGTATTTTTATTGCCATTTATTACATTTAAAATAATGCTTGAATCAAAGTTTATGACTCATGATAATTTAAAAGTATCATTATTTGTATTCTATGGTTCATTATTTTCAATATACTTAATGGCTTTTGGAGCTCAAATAATTAATCAAGGTGCTTGGTTACTTTTTTTAGATGTACCAGGATATGAAACTATTGTAAGTGAAGATTTAAAATTAGTTAAATCAGCATTTACCGCACTATCTCTTTTAGTACCTTTTTATGCTATGGATAAAGTATATTTTTGGTTTAGATGGTTTGTTGTAGAAGATGACGAATTCTATGATGGTTTAATTAAACAAGATGGCTTTAAATTAGGACCTTCAAAACGTAAAAAAGGACCTTACTCTTTTGAGACAATGATTGCTAGAGATAAAATTGAAGGTAATTTTGCTGTAATGTCTGAAGAAGGTAGATTTGAACATACATTAGTGGTTGGACCTACTGGATCTGGTAAAACAGCACTATATATTGAACCTATGATTGCTAGAGATTTAGAAAAGAAATTCTTCTTTAGAAATGCTGTTAAATCATTAGGTCATTCATTATTGCGAGCAAATATTGCTAGAGTAAAAGCTGAATATCATCATGTAGACTTGAATACGGATTTTAGTTTAGAAATGATTGAACCAATTAAAGGAAGAGAAAGATTATTCTATACATATTTAGCAAAAATTAAAAGAAATTTAAATGAAGATGATCTATCAACTAAAGATCTTGGAATTGTATATTTATCACCTGAAATTGAATCTATAGACAAACTAACTAAGGTTGCTGATAATTATGGGGTAGATTATAAGATAGTTGATCCTTTAGATGCAGATACAATTGGTATTAATCCCTTTATTAATCCTGACCCTGAAGGTTGTGCTGTAGCAGTATCTGTTGTTGTAAATAGTATAATTGCAGCAGCAGAAGGTGAAACAATGCTAAAAGAAAACTTTGATGCAACAAGAGCTGTTGAAAATGTAGCAATAATTTTAAGAGCTACATATAAGGAAAAATATGGACAAATGCTTCCTACTTTGGAAGATATATATAAACTTTTATCTAACTTTGATTTAATTCAAGCAATGGTTGAAGAATTAAAAGAAAATGTAGAACTTGCCAAAAAACACGAAGTTAGAATTGCATATTTTGAAAAGAATTTCTATGCAAACTCTCCTAGAAGAGAAAAAATGGAAGAAATAGTAGAAACACCTATAGCTATACTAGAAAACTTTTTAACTAGCCAAGCTATGAAAAATGTATTCTGTAATAGATATAATAATATTGATTTTGCAGAATCTTTAGAAAATGGTGATGTATTATTCTTCTGTACTAGAAGATCTAGAATAAGCGGAACTTCATATGATATGTATCGTTTATATGTATCACTTCTTGTTAGATTTATAACTGGTGGTATTGTTAAAAAGCTTGAATATAAAGGTACACCAATACCATACTTTATGTATTTTGATGATTATGGTCCATTTATTTCAGATAAAAATGTTGAACTATTCTCAACTGCAACAAAGAATAGTGTTGGACTTACAATTTCGGTACATAATTTAGAACAAATAAAAAGAGCAGCAAATTACTTCACATATCTAAATGCAATTAGAAATAGAGTAATAATGGCTGGGCTATCTTATCCAGAGTGTAAATTCTGGGCTTCAGATGATTTCCCTGTTAAGAGAGTATGGTCAGATGTTGGACATTCAACAGATGATAGTTCAGTAGAATCAATTATGAATGAAGATATGAGTAAAGCCCATTTAGAATGGATTGATGTTATTAATCCAGGTGATATGTTTGTTATGAAATTTAAAACATGTGCATTTAGAGTTAAAAATGCTGGTGGTAGATATACTGCAGGAATGGGTAATTTAGATTTTATTGAACCCAAACATTTACAACCTGCACAAGAGAAAAAATATGATTTTAATTCATTAATATCTAAATCAAAATCAGGACATTCATCTTCTAAATTTGCTAATCCTTTCTCTAAAGCTAAACAAGGAGAAAGTGTTGATGAAGCAGCAGACTCTTTTGAAGATGATGATACAGATATATTTAATAATGATGAAACTTCAATTGATCCTGTTAAATATAATACAGGTATAACAAAGAAGAATTTAAAGAAATAACAAATAAAACAAAAACAATTAAATAATCTCATAAATATTTAATATATATTTTAATATCAAAATAGTTCCTTAATAAAGGAACTATTTTTTATATTTTGTATTTTGTATTTTAATATTTTTATTAATTTTTAGTTATACTCAAATATTATATTATTTTTCTCTAGCTAATACTACTAATCTATCTCTTGCTAAATTTGTACAAGTTGATAAAGATATTTCTTTTTTACCTTTTGTATCTCTTGTAATATATTTTGAATCTGTTGGTTTTAAATTCATTTTCTTGTATACAACATATTCTACTTCTACACCTCTATTATCTTTAATGTAAATTGAATCCCCATTTTTAAGTAAATGATTTCTTGAAAAGAACATCCAATTTCTCCAATTATGTCCTTGAAGAGTTGTATTACCTGCTCTGTTTAAACCTTTATCAGTTGTTAGCATTCCAATACCTCTTTCCAAAACATTTTCTCCTGATGGTGAATATATTGGATATCTTATAGATGTTTTAGGTATTCTAATTGTTCCAATTACTCTAGGTTTAAACATCCTATCTAATTCTGCTTGAGTATAATGTCCTCCTCCGCCTATGTTATTATAACTACCCCCACTATTTCCAGTATTATTTTTCTCATCATCTTCTTTTATAATACCTTTTTTTACCTTGTCTTCATATTCAGCTAGAGTAATAGTTGGAATATTTATATTAAAATCATCAACTTCTTTTAATGCTTCTTTATCTGTTTTTTTATTCTTTAAATATGAATAACCATAGTAAGAAGCTAATCCTACTACAGCTATTATCATTATTATTAAAATTATTGTTATTAACTTAGATGTTTTTTTCATAAATTACCTTATTTTTACTTTTTACGGATTATATTTTGCAAATATTACTATTCTATTTACAACATTATCAGTACATGTAGATAATGTAATTTCAATTCCACCATTTGTATTTCTTTGTACAAATGATTTATCATTTTCTGAAAGTTCTTTTACATCATAAACATCATACTTTAGTTCTTTACCCGTCATATCTTTAATAAATATTGAGTCTCCAACTTGTATTAAATAGTTCTTCGCAAAAAATTGCTCATTTTTATAGTTGTGACCACTTATTGTAGTATTACCTGGCTTATTTAATCCTGACATAGTGTATTCCATTGCAACTGCAACTTCTAAAGACTTATTTGTCATTACTTTTAATATTGGATAAGTAATTCCAGTTTTAGGTATTCTAATATATCCTACTACTTCAAAACCTTTAAAATATGTTTTCTCAGCATTTGTTTGATTCTCTCCATCTGGACTATCAACTACAATAACATTACCATCACCATCAATATCAGTTGAACCAGGTCCTTCTTCTATTTTGATTCCCTCAGATTGCTTTTTATGTTCTTCAGCTTGATTTTTAAGTTGAATCATATTAACAATCTTTTTTATACCAAATCCTAAAGCAATTAAAACAACTATAGATATTGATACAACTAAAACTATTGTTAATAATCTATTTGCCTTATCTTTTTTAGTATAATAATTAGATGCTATATTATCATTATTAATTTCTTTGTTTTCTACAACTTCATTTTTTAATTCTTCTACAAAAGGTTCAATTACTTTTTCATCATTTGATATTACTGAATCTTTATGTATTTCATCATCATCTAGACTAACTTTGGGTATATCTCCTAATTCATTTTTCATAGAAATCCTCCATACAAATAGTATACACTATTTCATTATTTCTTCAAATTCTTCTGATTCTAATTTTTCTCTATCTAATAATACTTCAGCTATTTTGTTTAATTTATTTTTATTAGATGAAAGTATCTCATTAGCTCTAAAATATGCTTCATCTATTATTCTCTTTACTTCTGTATCAATAAGTGAAGCTGTTTGTTCACTTAAAGTTTTATGTGTACTTATATCTCTACCTAAAAATACTTCTTGTTCATCAGAACCATAATTAATTGTTCCTATTGCTTCACTCATTCCATATCTAGTTACCATATCTCTTGCAATTTTTGTTGCTCTTTCAATATCATTACTTGCACCTGTTGAAATATCTTCAATCTCAATAGATTCAGCAACTCTACCACCTAAAAGAGAAACTATTGTTTCTTGCATTTCTAATTTAGACATAAAGGATTTATCTTCTGTACTTTTGTACATTGTGTATCCACCTGCCATACCTCTTGGTACAATTGATATTTGATGTACCTTTTCTTGAGTTGGCAAGAAATATGAAACAACAGCATGTCCTGCTTCATGAAAAGCAACAAGTTTCTTTTCTTTATCTGACATAACTTTAGATTTTTTCTCAGGTCCCATACTTACTTTAATCATTGCTTCTTCAATATCTACCATTTCAATTACTTCTTTGTTTTCTCTTGCCGCAAGCAATGCTGCTTCATT